>DTZN01000226.1 GCA_012961365.1 Hydrogenothermaceae bacterium | reverse complement strand
TGTACGTACCTTTCCTTATAAATATTTAAAAGATTATCAATTACAACAACTATTATAGGAGCTATAAATAATCCTACAAATCCAAAAAGATTTAATCCCCCAAGTATTGCAAATACAAATATTATTGGGTGTAAATTTGTTTTTCCTCCAATAATTATAGGCTTTATTATGTTATCAACTGTAGAAATAACAAAAGTTCCCCATAAACTAAACAATAACCCAACAATTATACCCTTTGTGAAGAATAAATAAACTGCTACAGGAACCCAAACAAGTGCTGCTCCGCCAATAGGGAAAAAAGCTGCAAAAAATGTAAGTATTGCCCAAAATAAGGCAAAATTTACACTCGCAAAATAATAACCAATAAATGAAAGAATTCCCTGTGCTATAGCAGTAAATACAGAACCTAAAACAACTCCTTGTATAGCATTATAGGAAGACTTAATTATATAATTTTTTTCTTTTTCCGGAAGAGGTATAAGACTGTAAATCTTTTTATAAAGTAAATGCCCATCTTTAAAAAGGAAAAACACTGTTATTGAAATAAAAGCAATTCCAATTATTATTAATGTAAAGTTAATGAAAATATTTTTTCCTTGAGAAACCAAAAAGTCTAAAACTATAGCAACTATATTTTTTATAGCAGTGTGCAAATCGAGATTAAAATTCATTGTAATTTTTTCAATTTTTTCATATAAACTTGACAGGAAAGGGAAACTCTTAATAAAACTTTCAAAATTATCAGCTTGGGACACATGTTCAATAAAGATAGGATAAAGTTGTATTAGTTGATTTGTAAATACTGCAACAATCATTACTGATGGTATTAGTAGAAAAAACAAAACTAATAATGTAGTAATCAAGGAAGCTAAGATTTCTGATTTTACTTTAGATTTTAGTTTGGTATAAATCGGATATAAAATAGCCGCAATAAATATACTAATTAATATTATTTTCAAAAAAGGAGAAAACAAAAGATACCCTAAAAATAAAAAGAAAAAAAGAAAAAGAAAGAAAAATATATTACTTATCGTAGAAGGATTAAAAACCACTGCTTATACAGCTTTAATCTTCAGATTTTTTTAACATTCCGCCAACAAAAGCAAAAATTGCAGTTATAATTGTGAAAATTGTCATAACTATAAATGCAGTCCAAGGATTTTCCATTTCTCAAACCTCCATTAAATATTTCTTTTTAATTATACTACTACACAAAATTTAAATATGCCAGCTTTTTGGGATAAAAATATCCTGAAATTTTTTTATAGCATATCTATCTGTCATACCAGCTATATAATCAACAGCAGCATCTTTTGGTGAATACTTTCCCCAAAGTTTCAAAAAATCTTCATAAAAAGGTATTTCATTATAATACTTGACATAATATTCATATAATATTTTTACTACTTTTTTACTTTTTTCTACTTCTTTCACAACAGGTGGACTAAGATAAACATTTTCAAAAAGCCAATCTCTAAGGTTATACATAACATTATAAATTTTATCTTCCATAACTATATGCTGATATTCATTTTCAATGGTAGAGAATATAACGCTTTTAACTAAAGTAGAAATCCTTTTAGATTTTGTATCCCCAAGAATATCTCTTATTTCTTTTGGTACATCATATATATCAATTAAACCAGCTCTTAAAGCATCTTCTAAATCATGGTTTATGTAAGCTATTTTATCTGCTATTCGAACAATTTCTCCTTCAAGAGTTTTTGGCATATTAAGCTCATTTGAAATTAAAGGAGATTTTCCTTTACTATGTTTTACTATTCCATCTTTTGTTTCATTTGTTAAATTTAAACCTTTTCCTTCATTTTCTAGTTTTTCCACAACCCTCAATGAGTGTCTAGAATGATGGTAACTTCCACTTTCTTTTAAAATAAACTCTCCTGCATGTCCAAAAGGAGTATGCCCAAGGTCATGTCCCAAGGCAATAGCTTCTGTTAAGTCTTCATTTAATTTTAGAGCCTTTGCTATAGTTCTTGCTATTTGGGAGACTTCTAATGTATGAGTTAACCTTGTTCTATAATGATCCCCTTCTGGAGATATAAAAACCTGTGTTTTATGCTTTAATCTTCTAAAAGCTTTACTATGTATAATTCTATCTCTATCTCTTTGGAATTTTGTTCTAAATGGACATTCTCCTTCCTGTTTATCTCTTTTGGCTTTTTTACTTTTAGAAGCTCTAACATGAAGAAGTTCGTATTCTAGTTTCTCTAAATTTTCTCTTATACTCATAATATTTAAATATAAAAAGTAAAAAATTAAAAGCAACAAACACTTGACATTACAAACAAAAAGACACATACTAATTAATGAAGATGTTTAAAGAAATAATCAAACAAACATATCCTACAAGTTTCTGGTTGTTTCTTTAAACTTCTTCACACGCAAGAAGAAGTTAAGTAATATTTTAATTTTTTGGAGGTATTTTGTCGTGCGTATCACAGGAACAGTTAAATGGTTCAACTCAAAAAAAGGATTTGGGTTCATCACAAGGGATGATGGGCAAGGAGATATCTTTGTTCATTATTCAGCTATCGAAGGTGAGGGCTTTAAAAATCTTGAGGAAGGGCAAAAGGTAGAATTTGAAGTTATTCAAGAAGAAAAAGGCCCTAGAGCACAATCAGTAGTAAAATTATAGAAAATAATTGAGGGAAGCCTTAGCGGGCTTCCTGATTATATAACTTCCATTTTTTCTTCTTTAAATTCATTTTTTTTCAAATCCAATTCCCAGCTTCTCCAATTTTCAGCTTTTCCATTATTTACAGACATAATTATGTAGGACATATCCGGTTGAGCAAACATTAAATCAGTTTTAGATGGTTTATCAGGATTGTCTGGATGGGTATGGTAAATACCTATTATTTGAACACCTTTTTTCTTTGCATAATCTTCAACTTTTAGATAATCTTTAGGAGATATTTCAAATCTATCATTAGCTCTTTCTTTGTTTTGGTTTTCTACTTGAAAAATTTCTTTTACTTCTCTTATGTTATTCTCATAATCTATTTTTCCAAGCATAAATCCACAAATTTCATATGGATACCCTTTTTCACCTTGCTTTTTTATTTCTTCAATATGTTCTTTTTTTATTTTTAACATTTTCTACCTCTTTTAAGTATTTTTTTTGATTAAAAGTTTACAGTATTCCTGATATAATTTTCAAAAATTTATACCTTGAGGAAATTAGTTATTTTTGAAAATAAAAACATTTTAGTTGGAGTAAGTGGTTCTATAGCAAGTTATAAAGCTTGTGAACTTGTTAGAGCTTTTCAAAAACTTGGAGCAAATGTTAGGGTTTGTATGACACCCTCTGCAAGAGAATTTATTGGAAAGTTAACTTTTAAAGCTTTAACTAATTACGAAGTTTTATCAGACTGGAAAGATGGAGAAACAGGGTTAGAGCATATTTATTGGGCTAGATGGGCTGATGTTTTTGTAATAGCCCCTGCTTCTGCAAATACAATTGCTAAACTTAGATTTGGTATTACTGATAACTTTTTAACATCTGTTGCTCTTGCTTTTGATAAAAAAATCGTTATTGCACCTGCTATGAATACTAAAATGTATGAAAATCCTGCAACGAAAGAAAATCTAGAAATTTTAAAACAAAGAGGATTTATTATTACAAATCCTGATTGTGGGAAGTTAGCCTGTGGAGAAGAAGGAAACGGAAAGCTTGCAAATATTGAAGATATTTTATTAGACACTGCGTATGCAATTTATGAAAAACCTCTAAAAAGTAAAACAGTTTTAATAACTGCAGGTGGAACAAGGGAACATTTTGACCCAATTAGATATATATCAAATGCTTCTTCTGGAAAAATGGGATACGCATTAGCTAAATGGAGTTATATACTTGGGGCAAAAAAAGTTTATCTTATTTCTGCTCCTGTGTGTGAAAAACCTATATCCAAGATTAAAACAATTAACGTAATTTCTGCAAATGAAATGCTTGAAAAAGTAAAACTACTATACAAAGAAGCAGATATTATTATTATGAATTCTGCTGTGGCAGATTTTAGACCTAAAAATTATAGTTCTTCAAAACTAAAAAAAGATAAAGAAACTAATACGATAGAACTTACTCCAAATCCAGATATATTAAAATTTTTAGGAGAAAATAAAAAAGACAATCAGATTTTAGTTGGCTTTGCTGCAGAAAGTGAAAACTTAGTAGAAAACGCAATTAGTAAATTAAAAAGAAAAAATCTAGACTGTATTATTGCAAATGAACTTTCTGTTTTTAGTAAAGATACACATAAAGGATATATAATTTTTAAAAATTTGGAAAAAATAGAAATTCCACAAACAACAAAGGAAAAATCAGCCTATTTTATATTAAAAACAATTAGTGAAAAATTATAACAACAAATTCTACTTTGAAAAATTTAATGGAGGTGTAGAAAATGGAATTTAAAGAGTCTGATTTACCGGGGATTGGTAAAAAGTTTTCCATAATAACATCCCATAAAGATAAAATAACAGTTGTTATACATATTACAGGTAAAAGAGAAATTTTCTTTTTTGAAGAGGAAGACTTTGACGACCCACTTTGCGATATTGTTCTTACGGAAGAAGAAGCAAATCAACTTGGCTCTGTATTAATGGGAGCTTATTTTAAGCCTGAAATGGAAAAAGATAAAGAGCTTTTCCTCCAAAACTTAGCAATAGAATGGTTCAAAGTTGAAAAAGGTTCACCAATTTCAGATAAAAGCATTAAACAATTAGAAATAAGAAAAAAAACAGGAGCAACTGTAATATCAATAATTAGGGGAGATGAAACTATAACAAATCCTTTACCTGATGAAGTTATAAAAGAAGGAGATATTTTAGTCTTAATAGGCTCTAGAGACCAGATAGAAAAGTTTTTTAAGGAGTTTGGTATAAATGCATAATGAGTTTCATTTACCTTTTTTATTACTTTTTGGAATAGTAAGTATTATTCTTTTTATATCTGGATATATAGGAAAACTTATTAGATTTCCTACTATTATATTTTTTATTTTTGCAGGACTTGTTCTTGGTAATATAGTTCATCAAGAAGAAGTTATAGAAAAATTTAGCGAAATAGGTATAGTTTTACTTTTTTTCTATCTTGGACTTGAATTTAACTTTAAAAGGGCTATTGAAACAGGAAAAAAAATATGGATAGTTGGTTTTTTAGACTTTTTGTTTGGATTTGTTGTTATTTTTTTTACTATGAAAATTTTAGGATTTGATTTTTATAGTGCTTTACTAGCTGGAGGAATTGCTTACGCATCGTCTTCTGCTATTACAACAAAAATAATTATAGATAATCATAGAATAGCAAATCCTGAAACTGAGTTAATTCTTGGATTAATGGTTTTTGAGGATATAGTTGCTCCTGTTTTACTTGCAATAATTTCTTCTTTTTCTCGTGGTAATAACTTTTCATTTATGGAAATAAATCTTATTTTCTTAAAAATATTTGCTGTATTCATTATCATCTGGCTTATAAGTCATTTTCTTAAAGATAAGCTAAACAAGTTTATAGACAGTTTCATAGGAGAAGACATTTTTATACTGTTTGCATTTGGTATAGTTGTTTTAGCTTCTGGATTTACACAATATATAGGATTGTCTGAAGCCCTTGGGGCGTTTTTAGTTGGAGTTCTAATGGCTGAAGCTGGAAAAGAAGAAGAAATTGAAAAAGCTTTATACTCAATAAAAGACCTTGCTGTTGCTTTATTCTTTATGTTTTTTGGGGCTTCAATACAATTTTCATCTGTATCATTTGATAGCAAACTTTTAACTGCCTTAATCTTAATAATTGTTCTTTCAATTATAGGAAAATTCTTAACAGGTTATTTAGGAGGTATTTTAACTGGTTTATCTAAAAAAGCATCTATAGTTGTAGGATTTTCAATTATCAACAGAGGAGAATTTTCTATTGTTATGTCTAAATTTGCAAAACCTGAGTATGTTCCATTGGTTGGGATTTATGTTTTAGTAATGGCATCTATAGGTATAATCTTTGCACAATTTGCACCAAAATTAGCACAATTAATATTCCCTAAAAAATCCAAGAAAAAAAAGAAGAAAAAGAAAATATCAAAACCTGAATATGTTTAAATGTTATAAAATTATACAATTAACTATTTTGCAAAAGGATTAGATATATGTCTGATACACTGTTTTATATTCTTTTTTTCTTTGTTGGGCTTATAGCTGGTGGTTTTTATTTTACACATCTTTGGAAAAGCGTTAATGCTTATAAATCTGACAAAGGGAAAATTATTTTTTCATCTTTCATAAGATTTCCTG
>DTZN01000225.1 GCA_012961365.1 Hydrogenothermaceae bacterium | reverse complement strand
TCTAGGATACAACCTTACAGCATCTCTTGCGTTTCCTACAAACAGCACTCCATATTTTCCATTAAAGCTGGCTGGATTTTTTCTAGCTCTTCAGGAGAAATTCCAAGTAAGTTTGCAACAAAATCTCTTGTATAAAAAATATAAGAAGGCTTATTTGGTTTTCCTCTTTTCTTTTGTGGAGCTAAAAATGGACTATCAGTTTCTAAAAGCAATCTATCTAAAGGAACCCTTTTTAGAACCTCTCTTAAACTTTCTGCTTTTGGATATGTAATATTACCAGCAAAAGATATATAAAATCCCATATCTATACATTTTTCCATCATTTGCAAATCCCCACCAAAACAATGGATAATTCCACCTGCTTCAAATGGTGCATAATTTTCTAATATATCTTCTGTGTCTCTATTTGCTTCTCTGGAATGAACAATTAAGGGTAAATTTAACTGTTTTGCCATTTCTATTTGCTTTTCAAAAAAATATACCTGTTTATCCTTTGGAGTTATATCTCTATAATAATCAAGTCCACATTCTCCAATTGCAATAACCTTTTCTTCTTTTCTCGCAAGTTCTTTTAAATCTTTCAAATCTTCGTCTGTAATTTCATTAACATCATAAGGATGATATCCAATAGATGCATAAACATTTTCATATTTGTTTGCTATTTTAATAGCTTTTTTTATTTCCTCTTTATCACACCCTATAGTTATAAGAAAATCTACCCTTTCTAAGCTTTCCTTTAAGTCTTCTTCAGATTTAAGCATATCTAAATGACAATGAGTGTCTATCATAAAATTCACCTCTCTCTTATACAGGGTCAGGTAATGTTCCAACTGGTGCATCTGGTGTTGAAGATTCAGAAATTACATTTACTTCTTTATTTCTACATTTGTTTTTAACAGGAACGCCATATTGTTCACATATGGCAAAAAATTCTTCACATGTAATAGTTTCCTTATCAAGTAGTAGCTCAACAATAGCTATAACAGCATCTTTATAGCTTTCTATAATATTTTTAGCTTTTTCATATGCTTCTCTTAAAATTTTGTTTACTTGTTCATCTATCTTTCTAGCAGTTTCTTCACTTATTTGAGGTTCTCCTTGAGGAGAAAATAATCCTGCATTTCTGTTAACAGATACATGTATAGGACCAATTTCATCAAACATTCCCCAAGAAGCAACCATTCTATAAGCTAACTCTGTGGCTCTCATTAAATCATTTTCTGCCCCTGTTGTAATTCCATCTTTACCGTAAAATACTTCTTCAGCTGCTCTACCACCAAATAGTTGTAATATTCTAGCCATTAAGTCTTTCTTAGAGTATAAATGTCTATCTTCCTCCGGGAGATTAACAGTAACACCTAAAGCCATTCCTCTAGGTATTATAGAAACTTTATGAAGAGGGTCTGCATTTTCAAGCATTACACTAACAAGAGCATGGCCTGTTTCATGATATGCAATCTTTTCTTTTTCTTTTGGAGTTATTGCCATACCTTTTCTCTCAAGTCCCATCATTATTCTATCTAAAGCATCTTCAAATTCTTGCATACCAACTTTTTCTTTATTTCTTCTTGCTGCAAGGAGTGCTGCCTCATTAACTACATTTTCCAAATCTGCCCCTGAAAATCCTGGAGTTCCTCTTGCTATTACCATCAAATCTACATCTTCTGCTAAAGGTATATTTTTCTTTTCAACATGGACTTTAAGTATCTCATATCTACCTTTAACATCTGGTTTTGGAACTGATACTTGTCTATCAAATCTACCTGGTCTAAGAAGTGCTGGGTCTAAAATATCTGGTCTGTTTGTAGCAGCAATAACAATTATCCCTTCATTTGAATCAAATCCATCAAGTTCAACAAGTAATTGGTTTAATGTTTGTTCTCGTTCATCATGCCCACCACCAAAACTAACTCCACTTCTTGCCCTTCCAACAGCATCTATTTCATCTATAAATATTAAACAAGGAGCATGTTTCTTAGCTGTTTCAAATAAATCCCTTACTCTAGCAGCTCCAACACCAACAAACATTTCTACAAAATCAGAACCAGAAGCAGAAATAAATGGAACATCTGCTTCACCAGCTATAGCCTTTGCAAGTAAAGTTTTACCAACTCCTGGATCACCATAAAAAAGTATACCCTTAGGAGCTCTTCCCCCTAACTTTTGAAATCTTTGAGGGTCTTTTAGATAATCTATAATCTCTTTAACTTCTTCTTTTACTTCATCCATTCCAGCTACATCATCAAGTTTAACTTTAGGTTTTTCTTCTAGATAAACTTTAGCTTTACTTTTAGCAAAAGAAAATGCTCTATTTGCCCCACCAGACATTTGTCTCATCATAAATATCCAAAGTCCAATAAATAGAATAATAGGTAACCAAGATATCAAAAGCGTAGCTATCCATCCATGGTTTTCTGCAGGAATTACTTTTACATTAACGTTATTATCTGTCAGGATGTCATATATCTTGTCGTATCCTTTTGGAATAGCCGTTTCTATTTTCTTACCTTCTGATGTTGTTGCTAAAACCTCTTCTCCTTTTATAGTTACTTCTTTAACTTTTCCTTCATAGATAAGATCCACAAATTGAGTAAATGAGACTTTATTATCAACTATTTGAGTAGTTCCAAACATATTAAATGCAAGTATCATCAATGCACCTATTAAAAACCATATAAATAAACTCTTAGTTATTTGCACCTTTTACCTCCTTTAAAGTAAAACAAATAATTTTTTTTGAACTTTCTTTTATTGGATAAAAAGCACTTCTATAAAAACCTACTATCCATAATATTTTATCCTGAAATAAAATCAAAGGCACTTTATCCCTTTCAGATTTTGGAATTTTAAGATTTATAAATACATCTTTTAATTTTTTCTCTGAAGATTTTCCAAATGGTATAAATCTATCTCCATTTTTTCTATTTCTAACAATAAATCCTTCTTCCATTTGTGGGATATATTCAAAACAAACTTTATTTTTTGCGTATTTTAATTTATCTACATTTGAAAAGTTTTCAATGGTTGAAGTTATAATAAGATTTGCTTCTTTTATGTATATTTCACTATTTGGATAAAGCTTATACTCATAACTAATAGGTTTATTATAATTACTTTCTATATACAAAAAATCATATTCCTTTTTTAGAATAAAACCCTTTTTGAGTTCAATTTGCCAATTTTTGTTTTTTTCTAATAACTTCAATACTTCAAAAAGTTGCTTATAAGATATTTTTATACTATAGTTTTCTAAAAGCCATTTATCTATAATCCTATAAATAATAGCTTTATCTAAATCTGAGAGTTTTTTTAAGTTTAAAAATTTGCTTTTATATAAACTTTCATATTCCTTAATTAAATTATCAAAAAACCTTTCATCAATGTTTAAAAAACTACTAAGATTAAATAAAGAATTTTCTAAAGATGGATTTATTTCCTTTAATAAAGGAATTATACTTCTTCTTACTTTATTCCTCAAAATAGTTTCATCTTTATTTGTAATATCCTCAAAAAATCTTATTTTATTTTTGTATGCATATTCATAAATCTCATCTTTTGTTATATATACCATTGGTCTAATAATATTTCCTTCTTTTGGTTTAAATCCTTTTAATCCATTTTTACTGCCTTGTATAAACCACAGAACCATAGTTTCTGCTAAATCTGAAAGATGATGAGCAGTGGCTAATTTATTAAAACCTTTTTTATGTAAAATTTCTGTGAAAAATTTATACCTTAAATTTCTTCCTGCTTCTTCTATAGAAAGTTTATTTTCTTTTGCATATGAGAGTAAATCTTTCTTTTTTGTAAATGCTTTTATTCCAAGGTTCTTAGAAAGTTCCTTAACAAACAGTTCTTCTTCATCTGACTGTTTTCTTATACTATGGTTAAAATAAGCAACGGCGATTTCTTTAATATTAAGATATTTTTTAAATTTTAAGACAAGATGGAGTAAAACAGATGAGTCTACACCTGTAGAAAATGCTATTAAAAGATTATCACCTGGAGATATTAAGTTAAAATCTGATGTTGCTTTAAGAAATTTCTTTTCAAGATTCATTTTTAATGGTGGCGGTGGCAGGACTCGAACCTGCGACTCCGCGGATATGAGCCGCGTGCTCTAACCAGCTGAGCTACGGCGGCCCATCTTTTCTTCAAACTACCCCCTTGTTAATCTGTTCTCTATTCGTATCACTACTCTGTACCTTAATTACTCTATA
>DTZN01000224.1 GCA_012961365.1 Hydrogenothermaceae bacterium | reverse complement strand
TACGCTTTTACCATTTTCAAGATTTATTACCTTTACATAAGTATTTAATGGTAAAGTTTTATGAGCAGCAGTATAATCCGTGGTCGAAACTGTGCAAAAGGATATGCTACATCTATCAAAAATGCCAAAAGAATGGTAGAAGAAAAAGCTCCTGAAGTTTGGGAATGTTTAGAAGAAGTTGTCAAACAACATCCAGTATTATTAAATAGAGCACCTACACTTCACAGAATGTCTGTTCAAGCATTTGAACCTATATTAGTAGAAGGAAAAGCTATAAAATTACACCCTCTTGTTTGTCCTCCATTTAATGCAGACTTTGATGGAGACCAAATGGCAGTTCATGTGCCTTTATCTGTTGAGGCACAACTTGAATCTTACATTTTAATGCTTTCTACTCAAAATGTGCTTTCTCCTGCTCATGGTAAACCTATTACAATGCCATCTCAGGATATGATACTTGGTGCTTATTATATAACTCAAATTGTGGAAGGTTCTAAAGGAGAAGGTAAGTTATTTGCAAGTACCCAAGAAGCAATAAATGCCTATGAACTTGGAAAAGTAGATTTACTTGCAAAAATTAAAATTAGGAACAGAAAGAGAGATGGTTCTAAAATAGATTCTAAATCTGGTAGCTTACTAGAAACTACTGTAGGGAGATTAATTTTTAACAGCATACTCCCTGAAGGATTTAGATTTGTTAATGAACCGCTAGATAAGAAGAAAATATCTAAGTTAATTTCTGAAATTCATGAGCAATTTGGTAATGAAATTACAGTTCAAACTCTTGATAAACTTAAAAAACTTGGTTTTGAAATGGCCGCCAAAGCTGGGGTATCTATAGCTATAGATGACCTTGTTGTTCCAGATAAAAAGTGGGAAATTGTTAGAAAAGCAGAGGAAGAAGCAGAAAAAGTATGGAAGCAGTATGTAGATGGAATTATTACAAAAGGAGAAAGACACAACAAAGTTATTGATATATGGTCACAAACAACCAATGAAGTAACTAGATTAATGTTTGAACAACTAGAAAAAACAGAAAGAATAGAAAATGGAAAAAAATATCCCGGCGTATTTAATCCAATTTACATGATGGCACTTTCTGGAGCTAGAGGTAATAAAGACCAGATAAGACAGCTTGCTGGTATGCGTGGTTTGATGGCTAAGCACTCAGGGGAATTTATTGAAACACCAATTCGTTCAAACTTTAGAGAAGGATTAACAGTTGTTGAATACTTCATTTCTACATATGGAGCTAGAAAAGGTTTAGCTGATACAGCATTAAAAACAGCTGTTGCTGGATACTTAACAAGAAGACTTGTTGATGTTGCTCAAGATGTTGTTATTACAAATGAAGATTGTGGAACTCTTGAAGGTATTGAAGTAAGTGCAATCATAGAAGGTGGAGAAATTGTTGTTTCACTAAAAGATAGAATTGTTGGAAGATATGCAGCAGAAGATATAAAAGACCCTTATACAGATGAAATTATTGTTCCAATGGGAGAAGAAATTACAGAAGAAAAAGCACAAGAAATAGAAAATGTAGGTATAGAAACTGTGAAAATAAGGTCTGTTCTAACTTGTGAACAGAAAAGAGGAGTTTGTGCTAAATGTTATGGAAGAGACTTATCGCAGAAAAAACTTGTTGATATTGGAGAAGCAGTTGGAATAATTGCTGCTCAATCTATTGGAGAACCAGGAACTCAGTTAACAATGAGGACATTCCATATTGGTGGTGCTGCAACTGCAAAAACAGCTCAAACACAGCATAAAGCAACACATGAAGGAACTATTAAACTTAATAATGTTAAAACCGTTGTGAATAGAGAAGGAAAAGTTTTAATAATAAATAGAGATGGTGCTATATCAATTGTTGATGATGAAGGAAAAACGTTAGAAAGATACCCTGCTCCGTATGGTGCAATTTTACTTGTTAAAGATGGTCAGAAAGTAAAAGAGGGAGATGTTCTTGTAGAATGGGACCCATTCTCTATCCCAATAATAGCTGAAAAATCAGGTAAGCTGGAATTAAGGGATGTTATTTTAGATGTTACTTTAAAAGAAGAAAGGGACGCTATTACTGGTAAAACAAATCTAGAAATTAGCTTTATGAGACCTAAAGATGCAGTTCTCCATACTCCTAGGATAGTAGTAAAAGGTGATGATGGTAAAGAATACATTTATGATTTACCTGTAAATACTTTACTATTAATTCCAAGAGATAAACTTAAAACCCAATGGGATAGATGTTTAGCTTGTTCTGAAGATGAACAAGCAGATGTTTACCATAATTACTTACAGGTATCTGAAGATTTCGATGTTAGAGAAGGTGATACAATAGCTAAAATACCTAGAGAAAGGGCAAAAGTTAGAGATATAGTTGGTGGTTTACCAAGAGTTGAAGAATTATTAGAAGCAAGAGAACCTAAGAACAAGGCTATCGTTTCTGAAATTGATGGATTTGTAAGATTATTTGAAGATGCTGATGAAGTAATTCTTTATAACCCAATAACCAGAGAATCTAGGACCTATAGTATTCCTAAAGATGCGCTTGTTATAGTTAAAAACGGACAACAGGTAAAGGAAGGACAAAAATTAACTGATAATGGAACAGTTGTTGCTGAATTTGATGGAATTGTTAGACTAAAATCAAAAGGAACAAAGATAGTTGTATTTAACAAAGAAACAGGAATACAAAAAGAATACTTAATACCTAAAGGTAAGTTCATTATTGTTAAAGATGGAGAACAGGTTAAAGCTGGGGACCCTATAACTGATGGAACACCAAATCCTCATGATATACTAAAGATAAATGGTCCTCAAGAGCTTGCTAAGTTCTTAGTTAAAGAAGTTCAAATGGTTTATAGACTTCAGGGAGTTGATATTAACGATAAGCACTTTGAAATAATAATCAGACAGATACTTAGAAAAGTTAAGGTTGTTGACCCTGGAGATAGTAGATTTTTACTAAATGAAATTGTAGATAAAGTAGACTTTGAAGAAGAAAGCAGAAGAATTATTGAAGAAGGTGGAAAACCACCAAAAGCCGAACCAGTGCTTGTTGGTATTACAAAAGCATCTTTAACTACTAAAAGTTGGATTTCTGCTGCTTCATTCCAAGAAACTACAAGGGTTCTTGCTGATGCTGCTGTTGAAGGTAAGGAAGATAAACTAGAAGGTTTAAAAGAAAATGTTATTATTGGTAATATAGTTCCTGCAGGGACTGGAATTAAGCAATATTCTGAAGTTGATGCAGTTATTCTTGATGAAACTGTAAATGTAGAAAACAAAGAACAAGGATAATTTTTAAGGGGCGTTCAAGCCCCTTTCAATTATTTTATAAAATTTTAGGAATTTTTCCTGTTTTATATAATTTGTAGTAAAGTCCCCACATTTTTTTTCCAATATGTCCTATTATAGGCATAGGAATTAAAATGGCTTTTTTATCATCTCTATATGCTAAAGCTCCTCCATCTCCTGTGTCCATTAGACACATTATATTTAAATGGTCTATGTAATACTGTGGTTCTCCTTTTATTAGTCCTTCTTTTAGTGCAATATTAGAGGCTACGTTGTGAGCCATTACCTCTGCTAAATGCCCTTGTTTTGCTTTCCATTCGGGTCCTTCTAATGAAACACAATCTCCAATAGCATATACATGTTCTAATCCTTCAACCTGACAGGTTTTGTCTATTTTTATAAATCCAGCTTCTGTTTTAGGAATGTTTTGAGATTGTTTTATTATAGGATGACCATCTCCAGCAGGTGTAAAAAGCGTTAAATCACTTTCTATTTTTGTTCCGTCTTCAAGTAAAATTCCATCAGGAAAGAACTCTTTAATCTTTTTTCCTGTGTATTTTTTTATTCTCTTTTTCTTAAACATATAATCAAGTATTTTTAAAGCTTTTTCTCCAAGTCTAGCTCCAGGTTTTTCCATAGGAGCAAAGAATGAAATCTCAAAATTATTTCTAATCCCTTTCTTCCTGAGAATATTATCAATATTAAATAAAACTTCAAAAACAGGACCTCCTCTAACTGCCTCTTTTGCCTTAGGATTTCCTCCAAATCCAAATGCTAACTTTCCTTTGCCCTTTTCTAGTAGTATTTCTAAAGCCATAGAATATTTAATTGTTTCTTCAGGGGAAGCACATATCGAATAAGTATATTCAACACCTTTTGGTTTTAACTTATCTTGACCAAGGGCTATTACTAGATAATCAAAATCTCTACCTTTTTGATATATTTTTCCGTTTTCTAATACAACTTCATTAGGTTCTATAGAAACAACTTTTGATATTTCGTAGGCAAAGTTATGTCCTTTTGCTATTTTTTCTAAAGGTATAGATATATCAGATAGTTTAACTTCTTTTGTTGGTAGCCATATAGATAGTGGATATATATATAAAAATTCTCTATCGGATATAAGCTTCACAAAAAATCCTTTTTTTCTTAATGCAATTGATGCTTCAGTTCCTCCTATTCCACCACCAACAACTAGAATTCTCTTGCTATTTGTCATTTTTGTTGCCTCCTTAAATAAAAGTATTCGAATAATTATAACAAAATAATATATACTTGATTTGCAAAAATACAGTATTAGAATAAATTATGTGAGCTTATCTTATTACTAAATAGGAGGTATAAAGATGTCTAACAAACATTATATAAATTTGAAAAATGAATTAAGAAAAGAAAAATTTGTTCAAAAAGAGTATGAAGTTTCTTTTGAGAGTTTAGATTTACCAGAAGAATATTCATCAAGTGAAGATGTGAAAGTAAACTTATATATTATAAAAGAAAAAAATGGTTATGCAGTCTCTATGAATTTTAAAAGTGATGTTCAAGTGGAATGTAGTAGATGTTTGGAACCTTTTAATATGGATTTATCTGGAACAAGTAATGTGTTTTTATCAACTAAAAAACTAGAAAGTGGAAAGCTAGGAAGTGGAGATTTAGATACACAATACCTAGAAGATGAAGAAAAGTTTGATTTAAATGATTTTATCAGAGAAGAAATTCTTGTAAAAACTCCAATGAAACCTTTATGTGATGAAAATTGTAAAGGTATATGTCCAATTTGTGGAGCTAACAAAAATGAAAATCCTTGCGATTGTGAAAAAAAAGAGAAAAGAAAAAATTCTCCATTCGCTAAGCTTCAAAAACTTTTAGAAGGAAAACAAAAATAATAAAATATTATGATTAATCTTTGAAAATCTTTGGACACCTTTTGAAAACTATATAAAACCTAACAAATTTTTATTGATTTATAATAAAATTTAAGAAATTTTATCGGTAATGTCAAGGAGGAACTAATGCCTGAAGAAATTATCCCAAGTAGAAAGCAGTTAGTAGAAAATTTAAAGAAAGAAGGAATAAATCCATATCCTCATAAATTTGAAACTACAGTATCTTTAGATAAAGTTAGAGAAAAATATGAAAAGCCTGTTCCAAAAGATAAGGAGTTCATAGTAAAAGGGAAAATAAAAAGAGTTTCAAAAAGAGATGATAAATATGTAATTAGATTTGCAGATTTAGAAAAGCCTGTGGAACTTCAGGTTATAATTTCCCAGTCTGTAGGTAAGTTTGCACCAAATCAAGAAACAGCATTTAAAGGGAAATTGGAAAGAATAGAAGGAAAGTTAACATTATTAGCAAATGAGGAAACAAGAGAAGAAAGTGCTTTGCCAGTTTTTACAGTAAAATCCCAATTTGATTTAGACCCAAATAGAGAAAATGTAAAAGTTGCAGGAAGACTAATATCTCTAAGAGACCAAGGAAAAGCAGCATTTGGGCATATCCAAGATGCAGATGGAAAATTACAAGTTTATTTTAGAAAGGACACTTTAGGAGAAGAAAACTATCAAAAATTAATGAATATATTAGATGTAGGAGATATTATAGGTGTTGAAGGACAGCTTTTTAGAACTATGACTGGAGAGCTAACAGTAGAAGTTAAATATGCAAAGCTTTTGACTAAAGCATTGAGACCTTTACCTGAAAAATGGCACGGATTGAAAGATGTAGAAACTAGATATAGACATAGATATGTAGATTTGATAGCAAATAAAGAAGCTAGAGAAATATTTAAACTCAGAGCAAAAGCAATAAAAAGCTTAAGAGAGTATTTAGAAAGTAAGGGCTTTATGGAAGTTGAAACTCCAATTTTGCAGTCTGTAGCTTCTGGTGCTATGGCTAAACCTTTTATAACTCATCATAATGCTTTAGATATGGATATGTTTTTGAGAATTGCTCCAGAACTTTATTTAAAAATGCTTGTAGTTGGAGGATTTAATAGAGTTTATGAAATAGGAAGAAATTTTAGAAACGAAGGTATAGATACAACTCATAACCCAGAGTTTACAATGGTTGAGTTTTACGGGGCTTATTTAGATTATTACGATTTAATGGATATGACTGAAGAATTGTTTAGAAAAATTCTTTTAGATACAAAAGGGACTTTAAAGATAACTTGGGAAGGACAAGAATTAGATTTTGAAAAGCCGTTTAGGAGATTAAAATTTTTTGATGCTTTAAAGGAGAAGACAGGAAAAGATAAAGAGTTTTTCCTTGATGAAGAAAAAGCAAGAGAATTTGCGAAAGAAATAGGAGTAAAAAATGCAGATGAGTTAACCCATGCAAAAATTCTGGATAAACTATTTGAACATTTTATAGAAGAAGATTTAATACAACCTACATTTGTAATGGACTTTCCAAAAGTTTTATCACCACTTGCAAAAACCCATAGAGAAGATTCGGATTTAGTTGAGAGATTTGAACTAATAATAAATAAAAAAGAACTTGCAAATGCGTACACAGAGCTAAATGACCCAGAAGACCAAAGAGAAAGATTTATGCAACAACTAAAAGATAAAGTTAAAGATGAAGAAGCTATGGATATAGATGAAAACTTTTTAATAGCTTTAGAATATGGACTTCCTCCTACAGGTGGAGAGGGGATTGGAATAGATAGACTTATAATGATGTTAGCAGATACATCTTCTATAAGGGAAGTTATTCTTTTCCCTACTCTTCGCCCTGAAAAAAAAGGAGAGTTAATACATGAAAGATAGATTTATAGGAGCTTTACTTGGTTGTGCCATAGGAGATAGTATGGGAATGTGTGTTGAAGAACTTCCCTTTGATGAAATAATACTTCATTATGGAGGTAGAATTACAGATTTATGTGAACCGCATCCATCTTCCCCAGCAAATTTTTTAAGAAAAGGTGAAACAACAAGTGAGTTTGAAATTATAAGAATTGTTGCAGAGAGTTTATCTTCTAGGGGAAAGTTAGATATAAAAGATATTATCGAAAGATATTTGGAATGGTATGAAAAAGAAGAAATTCATAACTATGTAGACCCTTATTTCCTAGTCTCTTTAGAAGAAATAAAGCAAGGTAAAGACCCAAAAAGAGGTGGTAGCTCAATAGAGGGAGCTTTACCAGCTATTCCAATTGGGATGTTTCATTATACAAATCCTGTTTTAGCAGTTGAAGGGGCTAAAGCTATTGTAATGATAACCCATAAAAATGAGATAGTTTTAGATGTTGCAAGTATTTTGGCAGTTTCTA
The DNA here is from genome assembly GCA_012961365.1 of Hydrogenothermaceae bacterium. Taxonomy (GTDB): domain Bacteria; phylum Aquificota; class Aquificia; order Aquificales; family Hydrogenothermaceae; genus Hydrogenothermus. Next base: position 12,232 of record DTZN01000224.1, on the reverse strand, counting down.
TTGGAGAATTAATGCAAGGTAAATTTTATCTTGAAGATGAATATCCTTACTTTATAGAACTTTTAAAAACTTTTGTGTCTTTGGATGAAACTAAAGAATATTTAGAGAAAATAAATCTACTTATAAAGGAAAATGCAGATTATGAAACTGCTATAAATATTTTAGGTAATGGTTCTTTTGCATTAGAGGCAGTTTCACAAGCATTGTTTGTGTTTTTAAAAACTCCTTCTTCTGTAGAAAATACAATAATAAATGCAGTTAATTCTTATGGTGATTTTGGAGGAGATACAGATGCAATAGCACTTATTGCAGGGGCTTTCGCAGGAGCTTATAATGGAGAAGAAGCTATACCTGACAGATGGAAAAAATCATTGAAAGATTATAACAAAATCGTAAAATTAGGGGAAAAACTTTATAATGTGGCAATGCATTAATGAAGGAGGAAATAAACGTGGGAAAAAAGAAACAGCTAAGAATTCAGGATAAATTCTTAAATACAATAAGAAAGGCAAATGTTAGAGTTAAGATATATCTTGTAAATGGTGTTAAGCTTGAAGGAAAAATAAGGTATTTTGATACATTTACAATTCTAATAAAAGAAGGTCCAAGGCAAGTTTTAGTATATAAACATGCAATAACAACTGTAATTCCTAAAAGACCTATAGATTTTTCATTGGAAGAAGAAAATGATTGATGAAAAACTCCTAAAAATAATAGCATGCCCAAAATGTAAATCAGACTTAATATACGATAAAGAGAAAAATATACTTATATGTAAAAGTTGTGTTGTATTTTACCCAATAGAAGATGATATCCCTATTTTGCTAGAAGAAGAAGCTAAACCTTTAGAAAAAAATGAAAGATAAAATCTTATATATATTTTTAGCCATTATTTCTATAATCATATTGTTTCTTCCTTTTTATCTTATTTCTCCAAATAATGAAGCGGTAGATACATCTGCAGTAAAAAAGATAGATATAACAAAGGCTTATGTTTCCATAGGCATACCCGGTGGTGTTTTAAAAAAAGCCCTTTCTGGTGATGCAAAGACTTTTAACCCTGCAATGGCACAAGAGACAACTTCCACAGCAGTTATAGGATACCTATTTAATGGACTTACAAAAACAAATATAAAAACTTTATTACCAGAGCCAGATTTAGCAGAAAAATGGGAGCATAATGAAAATGGAACTGTTTGGTATTTTTATATTAGAAAAGATGCTTACTGGTTTGATGGTAAACCTGTAACTGCCAATGATGTTATATTTACATACAATCAAATTTACTATAATCCAGATATTCCAACATCTTCTAAAGATGTTTTGTTAGTAGAGGGAAAACCTTTTAAAGTAGAAAAAGTTAGTGAGAAGATAGTAAAGTTTAGTCTTCCAAAACCATTTGCACCTTTTTTAAGTGCAGTAGGACAGCCAATACTTCCAAAACATAAACTTGAAAAGTTTGTAAAGAATAAAACTTTTCCATCTGCTTGGAATATAAATACAAACCCAAAAGAATTAATAGGCACAGGAGCTTATAAATTAGTGGAATACAAATCATCACAAATTGCAATTTATGAGAAAAATGAACTTTATTGGGAAAAAGACAAAAAAGGTCAAAAACTGCCGTATATTACACAAATAAAAGCTCCAATTATTTCAGACCCAGATGTTCAGCTTATAAAATTTTTATCAGGCGAAATTGATATTTATTCAGTTAGAGCTTCAGATTTATATGAACTTATAAAAAATGCAAAGAAAAAAAACTTTACTATTTATAATTTAGGTGCTACTCCATCAACAACTTTTATAGTATTTAACCAAAATCCAAAAGCACCAATTGAAAAATATAAATTAAAATGGTTTCAAAATAAAAAATTTAGACAAGCAATTTCTTATGCTATAGACAGAAAAGGAATTATAAATCTAGTTTACAACGGTTTAGCTCACCCAATTTATACAGCAGTAACCCCTGCAAATACAAGGTTATTTGATGAAAATTATTATCCTAAATACCCATACAATTTAAAAAAAGCTAAAAAAATTTTACTATCAATAGGTTTTAAAGAAGGAAAAGATGGTTTTTTATATGATAGTGAAGGCCATAAATTAAAATTTACTTTAATAACAAACGCAGGTAATAAAGAAAGAGAAGCTATTGGGAACATAATTAAAGATGATTTAAAAAAAATAGGTATAGATGTAAATTTTCAAACCTTAGATTTTAATAATTTGGTTTCCAAACTGATGAGTTCTTATGATTTTGAAGCAGTAATAATTGGATTAACAGGAAGTTTAGACCCATATTTTGGGCAAAATGTTTGGTTATCTTCTGGTCATCTTCATATGTGGTATCCAAATCAAAAACAACCAGCAACAAAATGGGAAGCAGAGATTGATAAACTTTTTGAAAAAGCATCAGTAGAACTAGACCCCAAAAAAAGGGATAAACTCTATAAAAAAGCATTTAAAATAATAGGAGAATATCAACCAATGATATTTATAGTAGCTCCTGAAGAACTTATAGCAGTAAAAAACAAACTAAAGAATGTATTTCCAACTGTATGGGGTTGGTATAAAAGCAATATGGTTTATATAAAGAATTAAAATGTCAGAATTTAAAATAATAAAAAAGCTAACAAGCATTTTATCAATAAATGATAAAGATATTCTAGTTGGATTTGGAGATGATTGTGCTTGTGTAAATGTTAATGGAAAAAAATTACTTTTTACTGCAGATATACAGGTCGAAAATAGGCACTTTATAAAAAATAAAATTAATCCTATTGATTTAGGGTGGAAGTTAGTTAGTGTAAATGTTAGTGATATAGTTGCTTGTGGAGGAACTCCAAGATGGGGGGTTATATCGGTAGCAGTTCCAAAAAATACTGAAATTTCCTTTTTGGAAGAAATTTATAATGGTATAAACAAGGCAAAAAACTTTTATAAATTTGAAATTATTGGAGGAAACACTTCATCCGCAAATGAAATAATATTTGATTTATTTTTAACAGGAGAAACAGAAAAATTCATATCAAGGAGTAATGCAAAAAAAGGAGATTTAATTTTTATATCAGGATATACAGGTTTATCAAGGGCAGGTTTAGAAATTTTACTACAGGATATAAAAAACTTGGAAAATTTTGAAAAAGAGTTATTAAAACACCATACAAGACCTGTAGCGAGATTAGACCTACAGGAAAGAATTCAAAAATATGCAAATTCCTGTATAGATATAAGTGATGGACTTGTTGGAGATTTGGGACATATTTCCCAGATGAGTAATAAGAAAATAGTTTTAGAAAATATTCCAATTTCACCGATTTTAGAAAAATTTGCAAAAAAATACTATAAAGACCCTTTAGAATATGCCCTTTACGGAGGAGAAGACTATCAACTTGCATTTACAGTTTCTAAAGAAAATGCAAAACATTTTAAAGATTGCTTAAAAATAGGACACATAGAAGAAGGAAAAGGAATATATTTTCAAGATAAACTACTTAAAATAAAGGGATTTGAACATTTTTAATTATTATGCGATATGTCATAGTTGTCAAATCGGACTAAAAGTAATATCCTAATATAAACAAAAATTTTAAGGTAAAAAACCAATGATAAGTGTTATAAATAATGGAAAAATAAAACTAATACCAAATAGAAAACCATCAAACTTAGCTCAAATAACATATTTAAGAATTTCAATAACTGACAGATGTAATCTTAAATGTTTTTATTGCAGACCAGAAGAACATGATTTGGTCCCAAGAGAAGAAATTTTATCTTATGAAGATATGACTAAACTTGTAAAAATATTAAAAAAATATGGACTAAAAACAGTTAGAATAACAGGAGGAGAACCTCTTTTAAGACAAGATTTAGATATATTTATAAAAATGTTAAAAAACGTAGGTATAAAAGATATAGCGTTAACTACGAATGCAATTACATTAAAAAAACATGCAAAAGCCTTAAAAGAAGCAGGTCTAAATAGACTTAATATTTCAATAGACAGTTTAAATCCAAAGCTTTTTTACGACATAACAAAAGGTCACTTAAAAGATGTAATCGAAGGTATAGAAGAAGCAAAAAAATATGGAATAGAACCTATAAAAATAAATGCAGTAATAATAAGAAATTTAAATGAAAAGGAAGCATTAGACTTTATAGAGTTTGGAAAGGAATATGGATTGGAGATTAGATTTATAGAAATGATGCCAATAGGACAAGGACAAATAGATTGGAAAAAAGAAATGGTGGAGCCATTAGAAAGGATAAAAAACACAATAGAAGAAAAATATGGAAAACTAATTCCAACAACATCAATAGGAAGTGGAGCAGCAAGGGTTTATTTAATTCCTTCAATAAATACAAAAGTTGGATTTATAACTCCTATAACTAATCCGTTTTGTGATGGTTGCTCAAAATTAAGATTAACTGTAGAAGGAAATATAAAACTATGTTTAAGAACTGATGAAGAAATAGTTGCAAAAGATGTTCTTAAATATGGTTCGGATGAAGAATTAGAAAAATTTATAGAAAAAGTGATAGTGGCTAAGGAAATATCTAATCAAAATATCCAATTTAATGATTATGCCTTTGGAGAATGTAGAAGAATAATGACAAGTATAGGAGGATAAAAAGGATAACCATACCTATTTATCTTAAAAATCAAACAGTGTTATAAACTCATTGAAAAAAATGTGTTAATAGCATATACTATTTGAGACAAATCAACATTTCATAAGGAGGTAGTTTAAATGAAGTTAAAAGTTAGCGTAGACCAAGACCTTTGCACAGCATGCGCACTCTGCTACGACGACGTTCCTGAAGTATACATAGATGCAGGAGACGGAATAGCTGCTGTAAAAGAAGAAATTGGTGGTGATGGTGCTATCATAGATTGTGAAGAGCTTGGAAAGGAAATCTGCGATAAAGTTCTCGAAGTTACTGAAGAGTGTCCATCTGGTTCTCTAATTACTGAAGTTGTGGAAGAATAATATAGTTCTTCATATATAAGGGGAGTTTTCTCCCCTTTTAGTATATTTTGTTTATCTGCAATTTTTGCAAATTCCAAAAATTTCTAATCTATGAGTTTCTGGTTTAAATCCATATTCTTTGCATATTTTATCTTGAAGTTTTTCTATTTCTTCTTCTGAAAACTCAATGATACTTCCACACTTTGTGCATATAAGATGATCATGGTGTTGTTTTAAAGATATTTCATAAATTGTTTTATTTTTATATTTAATAACTTCATTAACAAGTCCCATTTCTTTTAATATGTTTAAAGTCCTATAAACTGTTGCTCTGGAAACAGGAATATTTTTTTCTTTAATCCTTTTTACCATATCTTCTATTTCAAAATGTCCTTTAACATTTAATATTTCTTCTAAGATTGACTCCCTTTGGGAAGTAAATTTTAAACCTTTTCTTTTTACAAAATCCTTAAACTGCTTTTTTATTGCTTCTTTATTCACAGCTTAGGTTTCCTCATTTCAAAAGTATTTTTCTTTGTTATTAGGCAATAATTTGCACCACCCATTCTACCTACAATTTCAAGTTTTGTAGTATCCACATAACCTTTTTCATTTAGAATATCGTCTCTTATATGAAATTTCAACATTTCTCCAAAAATAACTCCCATTTTACCAATGTTTACTATTTCATATTTTCGGCATTCTATATTTATAGGAGCTTCCTCTATTAAAGGAGCCTGAACTATATCTGCTTTTTTAGGTGTTAAACCTGCTTTTTCAAATTCATCTTCTTCTGGAGCAAATGGGGCTGATGTAATATTCATTTTTTCTGATAATTGATTTATAACAATATTTACAACAAACTCCCCAGTATCTTCTATATTTTGCCATGTATCTTTTTTATCTCCATTTTCTTTTCTTCCTATTGATACCATAAGAATTGGAGGTTGTGAGGAAACTCCCGCAAAATAACTAAATGGAGCTATGTTATAAATTCCATCTTTACTAACTGTAGAAATCCAAGCAATCGGACGGGGAACAATTACACTTGTCATAAGTTTATAAACTTGAGATTTATCTAACTCTTTAACATTTATTTTCATATTCTTCCCCTAGTATTTCATTTATTATTTTTTTTAGACTATCTTTAGAATAATCATTTTTGTAATTTTTGCCAAGATTTATTACTTTTTCTTTATCAATAAATGGAAAATATTTATCTTTTAGGTTTAATATGAATTGTAATAACTGTGTTATATTTGATGGTTTTTTCGAAAATTTTGCCCTTTCAAAATCTATTAAGTAAACTTTTCCTTCTTTATTTACTATGGCATTTTTTAATGGTCTTTGCATTTCATCTTTGTTTATTTTTAGATTATCTAATTTCCAGCATTGAATAAAAATTTGAAATATTAAGTCTTTATAGTTATTTTCGTTAATTATATCTATCAAGTGCTTTCCTTCTATGAACTGATAAGCTATAAAATCCTCACCTTTTAAAGTAAGTCTTCCACCAATGTTCTCTTTATTTACTATTTCTAAAACTTTTCCTTCTTTTTGTATAGCTTTTATAACTTCTGGTCTAGATGCAACTTTAAATGCAAGAATTTTATTATCTAAAATTCCTTTGTAAACAACTCCTCTCCATCCTTTTCCTATTATTTGTAATCCTTTTATTTTTTCTTTTATGTCTTCAAATTTCATAAACTTTCTTCAAAACTTTTTGAGTAAAATACTTTTATTTCATTTACTATTTCATCTAAATCATCCATAACTTTGAAAAGTTTTAAATCCTCTCTATCTATATAATTATTTTGTAATAACTGCTGTTTAATCCAATCTACTAAACCGTTCCAAAACTCTCCACCGTACAAAAATATAGGAAATGGTTTTAACTTTTGGGTTTGGATTAATACTAGAACTTCCGTTAACTCGTCTAATGTTCCGTATCCTCCAGGAAATAAGATATATGCAGAAGCATATTTTATAAGCATTACTTTTCTTGAAAAGAAATAATGGAAGTTTAGTTGAACTTTTGCATATTTATTAGGTATTTGTTCTCTAGGCAAGGCTATATTTAATCCTATTGAGCTTCCTCCTGCTTCAAAAGCTCCTCTATTTCCTGCTTCCATTATTCCAGGACCACCGCCTGTTACGACAGTAAATCCTTCTTTTGCAAGCATATAAGCTAGCTTCCGTGCTGCTTCATAGTATTTATCTCCCTCGTTAACTCTGGCAGAACCAAATATTGTAATTGCAGGAAGATATTTAGGCATTACATCAAATCCATCAACAAAATCTCCAATTATTCTAAATAACCGCCACGCATCTTCCTTTTTAAGTTCGTTTATTTGATACTTTTCATACATATTGCATTCTCCTTTCAAAACCCAAATCTAACAAGCTCTATAAGGAGAATTATGACTATTCCCAAAGTAAAATTTACTTTTATTAAGGTAGTTATTTTTGCCATAGTTTCCTGTTTATTCTCTACAGATAATAGTTTTTTATACAAACCAAAATAAATATATGAAAAGTTTATAACCATTACTATATATAAAACTAGCTTTAATATGAATAGTGGAGAACTCATAAAATAATGAGCTTTATATCCTTCTGTAAGTATAAGAGTGGCTATTGATATCCAAACTAGAGGAAAAAATTTATCCATTATATTTTTCATAAATATTCCTTTTTTTTCCCCAATAACAGATAAAGAAGGTCTTAAAATAAACAGTGTATAAAGCATTCCTCCTATCCATATTAAAACAGCTATTACATGTATCCATAAAAGTACTGCATCTATCATTTAAACCTCCTTACCTTTTTCACTTCTAGGATAAAGCACCTTTGCCATAAATATTGAAAGCTCATAAAAAACTATTAAGGGTAATGCTAAGAATATTTGACTAACAATATCAGGAGGGGTAATAACAGCAGCAAAAATAAATGCAACTACTGCAAAGTAAGGTCTAAATTTCATTAAAGTTTCAGGAGTTACAAGTCCAAGTCTTGCCATTAATGAAAGAATAACTGGAAGTTCGAATGTTATTCCAAAAGCTAAAATAAGCCTAATCACAAAAGATATATACGAACTTACAGATAGCATTGCTTCAACATCAAGTTGAGTATAACCAAAGTTAAGTAAAAACTTTAGTGCTAGTGGCAACACTCCATAAAAAGCAAATAATCCCCCTGATATAAAAAATATTGTCGTAAAGAAGACAAATGGAATTAGCATCTTTTTTTCTTCTTCATAAAGTGCAGGTTCTATAAATTTCCAAACCTGATAAAAAACCCAAGGAGATGCTAATACAAATCCTAAAAGTAAAGATATTTTAAACGCAGTAAAAAAAGATTCTGTAGGAGTTAATGCTACTAGTTTCATTTCTGGAAATGCTTTATGCAAAGGTTGTTGAAAAACATCAAAGAAATAATTTACCTGAGTAAATACTAATATAGTTCCTATTACAACACCTATTAAGCTTTTTATAAGCCTATCCCTAAGTTCCGCTAAGTGTTCTGTTATTGGGGCTTCAAATTCTTCTGGTTTTGTTGGTTTAGGCATCTTTTATCTCTTCCTTTTTACTAAAAGATATTTTTTCTCTTTTTGGCTGGTAATTTTCAGAAAAAGATTGCTTTTTTTCCTTTTTTATTTCTTTATCTAGTTCTTTTTCAAAATCATCATCGTCAAAGGTTAATCTTTTTTCAAATTCACTTTTTGTTTGTTCTGGAAGTGATTTAATATCATCAACTTCAGAGATTACAGAATTTTTAACATCATCTACTGTGCTTTTTATATCCCTGAAAATTCTTGCAACCTGTTTCATAGCTTCAGGAAGTCTCTTTGGACCTAAAACTATAACAGCTACTATCATAATAACCATAATTTCTGTCCAACCTATACCAAACAAAGTCAATACCTCAAATTTAAAAATAATTCTTATTATAGCTTAAAATATAGAACTTATACTAAACTCTATTCTATATTTATCTTCATCTTGCTTTCTATCTAAAATAGTTGATATACCAAACATAAAAGACCCTGCAGGAGTTGGAACCATCAAACCAAAACCAGTAGTTTTCCTAAGATAAAATTTTTCTAAAGTTTTTTTATTTCCATATACATTTCCTAAGTCTATAAATGTAAATCCATACAAGCTATATTTACTTAGTATTGGAAATCTAAGTTCATTATTTAAGATAATAAAACTATTTCCTCCATTTCCATAATTTGAAACTTCTTCATATGCAAATCCTCTTACAGTAAATATTCCTCCTATAAAGTATCTTTCTGATAAGGGAAGTTTTTCTAAAGACTTAAACTTTGCTCCAAAATAAGTTCTTTGGGTGAAAATAGATTTTTCTGTAAAAGGTATTTTATAGTAATATCTAAAAGATAAATCTACAAATGGGTAAACTACATCCCCTGTTATGTATCCGGTGCTTCCTCTGAAATAGTATCCACTTGTTGGATAAATTTTATTGTTTCTATGGTCATCTGATAAAGAAAACAAAAATGTATATTTTTTATAAAAGTAATTTGAGGGTTTGATTTTATTATTAGAAAAATCTATTTTCAATCTTTGTATAACCCATTTGTTTGCGTTTCTAGAAATATTTATATCAAATCCACTATTTAGCAAATCATAGTATCTATGATATTGGTAAGATGAATAAGCGCCTATGAAACTTTGAAATTTTTTAGGTAATAATCTGTATCCAGCGGATACTCTATAATTAATATTTATTTGAGATAACTCTACATATGAATTTATTTCAAATCCATAATTAAATAAATTTTTTAAAGCAAGAGATACACTACCTTTAAGCTTTTCAACACTATTGTATGCAATAGAACCTTGAATATTCCCTCTTTTTTCTTCTACTACTGATATAGCTTTTATTACCTTTTTATTTTTCTTATCTAGTATAAGTGTGGGATTTAAGAACTTAAATAAATAAGAAGTATACAAGGTATTTAGTTCGTTGTCATAGTTATCTTTGTCAAAACCTTCGCCTTTATCTAGTATCCATGAAATAGCTTTAGGTTTAAGTTTCCAAGTTCCATATATAAATGGAGTTGCATTTTTATACCTTTTCCCTAGATAAGTTATATATATAACACTTACTTTTACTTTGTTTTTATAAATTTTTGTTTTAACTTTGAGTTCCACTTTTGAATTAAAATAACCTAAAGATTTCAAATATTTTTCATATTCTAGTTTTTTTCTTATTATAATTTCTGGTTTATAGGTAATAGGTGTATCTATAGTGTTTTTAAAAGTATATCCTTCAAATTTTACTTTACTTAGTAGATATATTTTTCCTTTATATATTTCTATATATAAATCTACAAAAGAATTTTTTACTTTTTTATCTTTAATCACATAGTATGAATTTATATACCCATTTTTCCTGTAATAACTAATAAGCTTTCTTAATCTATCTTCTATTTCTGCTTTTTTGTAAATTCTTCCTTTAAAGGATTTTAAAAATTTGTCAACGTTTTTTGGTATGTTTGTATCAGAAGAAACTCTTATATTATTTACTTTATAAGGTTTTCCTTCGTAAATAAAAATTTTTATTAAAGTTTCTTTTTTACTAATGTTTTCTTCTGTAAGAAAATCAACATCAGCGTCCAAAAACCCATTCTTCTTATAGAATTCTTTTATTTTACTTGCGAATTTTTCTATTGAATATAGATTAACTCCATCTTCTGTAAATGTATGCAGTTTTTTAAAAATTTTCTCACTAAAAGAGTTGTTTCCAATAAACTTTATTTTGTAATGTGTTCCGTGGATTATATTAACTATAGCTAAACTCTTTTCTTTTTTCTGAATATATATTGAATGAAGATATATATATGTATCAAAATATCCTTTTTTTTGTAAATAGGATGTTAAATTTCTAAAAGACTTTTCTATAAGAGGGAAATTTAAAGGTTTGTTTTCTAGATTTAATATTTTTTTGTATTTTTTTTCTTCTTCTTTTGAAAGGATAATATCTGATATAAATTTTACATTTTTAATATATTTTCTTTTTCCTTCATTTATGTGTATATGTATATTTATATCTCCATTATTTTTAAATGATGTTTTCATTTTTATATTTACATCAAAAAAACCGTTATTTATATAAAATTGCCTAAGTTTAAGTAGAACAGGATATATTTCTTTGTCTGATATATATTGTCCTTCGTAAATTCCAGCTATACCGATGAGTTCTTTTTTCCAAAAGGATTTATTACCTTTAAGGTGTATTTTTCTTATTAGGTATTTCCTTTTTAGAATGAGTTTGTTTTCCTTTAAATTAATTTGTTCAAAGCTTCCAGTGTTTTTTAAAGCTTTTATAAGAATTTCTTTATTTTTTTCATTAGTATAAAATTCCTTTATGTTATTTTGAGGAAGTGGAAAATTAGATTTTATTTGTAATGCAAAGCTAATATTTATTAAAAATAATATAAATAATATGTATATTTTCAATTTTTCCTTTAACAAAATTGATTTTATAATATAAAGTATAATGCTTAAAATAATAGAAAATCTATTTTTTTATACTAAGTGTAATTTTTGTAGTAGTATAGATTTAACATATTTAGGTCAAAATATATTTTGTAAAGCTTGTATAAATTCTATAAAAAAAGAAAATATTACATATTGTAAAAGTTGTGGTAAGAAAACATCTAATTGTTTAGAATGTAAAATTGTTCCAAAGTTTAAAGAAATAGAGATTTTTTCTACATATTCTGGAGTATTAAGGGAAATTACTTTAAGTTATAAATTTGAAGGTTATAAAAATCTATCTAAAGTTTTAGCAAAAATTATAGAAAAAGATATTACATATTTTATAAGAAAATATAATATAAACCTAATTTTACCTGTTCCATCATCAAGAAGTATTGAGAAAAAAAGAGGATTTAACCATTTAGAGGAAATTTTGAAAAATATACCTTCTTGTAAAAAAATCTTATCTTTAAACTTGAAAAAAATTAAAGACACACCTTTACAAATAGAGGTTTCTGGAAAAGATAGAGCTAAAAATATAAAAAATGCTTTTTATTTAAAAAATTATAAATATTTAGAAGGTAAGAATATACTTATATTTGATGATATTTTAACAACAGGAGCTACTTTAAAAGAAATATACTATACTTTGTCAAAAATTAACATAAATAATATTTACGCTTATGTAATATCCACATAAATAAGCCCCCAATAAAAAGGGGGCAAAAATTTATTTAGAACAAGTATCCAATT
>DTZN01000223.1 GCA_012961365.1 Hydrogenothermaceae bacterium | reverse complement strand
TACTTATGATAACACGGTTTGTATAAGAATGGTAGAATCTGTTGATGGTATGACGGCAACCATTGCACATATACCACATGATGTGTTAGAAGGAATGTTAAAAGCTATAAAAATGCATGAAGTAGCCCAAAGGCGAATGCTTTTATGGTATGCATTAGAACTTGCAAAATATATAGTTGAAGAATTAAAGCAATTAAAAGAAATAAAAAAAATAGAGATTGCTGGTAGTATAAGAAGAAGGAAAGTAACTATAGGAGATATAGATATCCTTGTTGTGGCAGATGATAACGATAGATATAAAATAATGGACTTTTTTATTTCTCTACCAGAAGTTAAAGAAGTGTTAGTTAAAGGAGATAAAAAAACAAGTGTGATAATAAAGACAAAATCAGGTAGAGAAAGACAAGTAGATTTACGAATATTTAGAGAAGATGAATGGGGTGCAGCACTGCAATATTTTACAGGTTCAAAAGAGCATAATGTTCATGTTAGAGAAATAGCAAAAGAAAAAGGATTAAAACTAAACGAATATGGAGTATTTAAGGTAGATACGGAAGAAAAGATTGCAGGTAAAACAGAAGAAGAAGTATATAATGCGATAGGACTACCTTATATAGTTCCAGAGCTTAGGGAAGATAGAGGAGAAATTGAAGCTGCTCTTAAAGGAGAACTTCCAGATTTAGTTGAATTTTCAGATATAAAAGGAGACATGCATGTTCATTCAAACTGGTCTGATGGAGTTAATAGCATAGACGAGATTATTAGATTTGTAAAAGAAAGATACAAATATGAATATATCATAATCACTGACCATTCTAAATCTCAAAGGGTAGCCCATGGCTTGGATGAAAATAGGATTTTAAAAGAAATAGAAGAAATAAAAAAATTAAATAAACTTATAGGCTTTGACTTTATCAAAATAGGAACTGAAGTTGATATTTTATTAGATGGTTCGTTAGATTTTCCTGATGAAATACTTGCAAAACTTGATTTTGTTGTTGCATCTGTCCATTCTCATTTCAAAAGGGATAACACAGATAGAATTTTAAAAGCAATGGAAAACCCATATGTAAATGTAATAGGACACCCAACAGGTAGATTAATAGGAGTTAGAGAAGGTTATCCACTAGATTTAGATATAGTAATAAAAAAAGCAAAAGAAACAGGAACAGCTTTAGAAATAAACTGTCAGCCACTTAGAATGGATATAGAAGATACATGGATTAGAAGAGCTGTAGAAGAAGGAGTAATGCTAGTAATATCTACAGATAGTCATAATCTTGGAAGTTTTGAGTATATGAAACAGGGAGTTTGGCTTGCAAGGAGAGGCTGGGCAACTAAGAAAAATATACTAAATACAAGAAGTTGGAGTGAAGTTGTGAAATTTGTAAATGAAAAAAGAAAAAAAATGGGAGGTATACCAGTCGGAGCTTAAAGTTGAAAGCTATAAAAGATATGTTAGATGCTCTAGATGTTGATGAAAAAATTAATGATGTTTTAGATTTTTTAACAGATAAGATATATTGTCAAGAGATAAAAAACTATAAAAATTTTTACAAAATATCTGGAGAAATAAAAGACAGAAAATTATATGTAAAAATGTATTTTGATTTTGAAAATAAATGGCGAGATATAGCTATCTATGATTTAGAAAAAGAAATTTTTGAAAATCATATAGATAAAAGATTGTTTAAATATCTACTTGATAAAGAACATGAATACATAGAAAAAAATGTAAATAAAGAACTTCAAAGATCTTTAAACATAATTTTATCTCTTTTAGCTTTAAGTATTGGGGTAATATTTGCCCTTATTATTTCTTATCTATTTTTCTAACCCTCACTATACCATTTAGAGAGTTTGTAATAAATATTCTATCTGCATTTTGGAAGTCTTTAAGAGTAAATCTTCCTTCTATTACTGTAAAACCTTCACTTGGAGCTTTTTTTATAATAAACTGGCGAGTAATCCCATTTAATAATCCACAGTCTAAAGATGGAGTATATAAATACTTTCCTTTTATCCAGAATATATTTGCAGATGAAGTTTCTGTAATTTCTCCATTTTCATTTAAAAATAAAGCATCAAAATATCCGTTTTCTAAAGCATATCTTTTTGCAATTATATTTCTTGCGAAGTTAGTTGATTTAATTCTTAAAATAGGTTCTGATGAATGAACTTTAAAAGGAGCTATTATCAAATTAACTTCTTTTTTTTCTATGGGCTTAAATGGTTTCGCAATTATAAGTAGGTTAGAACTTTCAGGTATAAGAGAAAAGTATGAATTTCCTTCTGAAACTAAAATTGTTTTTATATATAAATCACTAGTATCTTCAAATTTTTTAACGGTTTCTTCTATATAAAAAACAAAATCATCTTTTGTAATAACTGGTATTTTTAATAGTTTTGCTCCTTCCATTAATCTTTGGTAATGTTTGTCTATAAACCTTGGAAGTTTTCCTTTATATCTAAAAGTTTCAAATACTCCTTCTCCATACATTAATGTTCTAAGTATTTTTTTATTTAGAAAATTTTTACCATTTAAGGTTATTACTTCCTTCATATCCCTTACCTCTGTTTGTAAACTAAAACATAATTGTCAAATTTTGAGAAATTTCTATACTTTTCTGCTAGTATTACAGCTTTTAAAAGCCTTGCAAATTGGCTTTCTGACTTTCCATTAAATATTTTACCTTTCCATAAAACTGCATAATTTTCAAAAAATTTTAAATTATTTTCCTTTACTAAAACTAAATAAGGTTTATTATTTATAATCTCTTTTGTTTTTTGAGAAATAACTTTTCTTTTTGTATAAAATGGTAAATTATAAAAAAATCTATTTTCTATAACTAAAGGAATACTTTTTGGAATAAAATTTTCTTCTATAGCTTTCCCTATCTTATCGTAAGGTCTGTATTTTTCTATTTTTGGTAAAACAGAAATTACAAAAACTAAAAATAAAAGCATTATACTTACAAATGGTAGTAATTTTATATTTTTATACCTTATAAGATACAAAAAGGGAAACCCTGAAAAAATGTAATAAAACATATCAAGATTTAACATATATACAAGAAATACTATAGCTAAAGAAACAATTAAAATTGGTATTAAAAATGTTAAGTAATAAATATACTTTTTTATTTTTTTTGGAGAATAATAAATTATACTGTATGCTATTAGAATAGATAATGCAGGGAAAACCTGAACTATATATGTTGGAAGTTTTCCTTTTGCAAGAGAAAATATAACAAGCATTATAATTATCCAACTGTATAAAAATGAAAAATTTTTTATATGTTTTATAAAAACAATTACTATAAAATAAGCTGTTAATGAATAAGGAAGAAACGCCCAAATTAAAATACTTAAATAGTAAGTTAAATCTTTAACACTATATCCACTTTTGTGCTCGAAAGCTCTTCCTAATGTTTCTTGATAATAAATATCCCAAAACAAATTTCCATATTTTAAATAACTGTAAAAATACCACCAAAAACCGATAATAACAACTATTGGAAGACCTATCCATATTTTTAGCTGTAAAAATTTTTGCCAAAAACTTTTTAAATTAAAACCTGTTTCAATAAGTAAAAATAAAATAATAATTCCACCTATTACTACTATATAAGGAAAACCTTTTGTTAATACTGTAAGTCCCAAAGACACATATGAAAACATTAAATATTTGAAGCTATTTGTTCTATACCATTTTAAAAACAGATAAAGGGTAAGTAAAAAGAAAAATGTTAAAGGAACTTCTGGTGATGCATACCTTGTATTTGGGACGAATTGCAAAGAAAATGCAAAAATAAATACAGAAAACAAAGCAACTTTTTTATCATTAAAAAGCTGTTGAGCTATTAAAAAGGTTAAATATAAACTTCCAAGTCCTGTTAATACAATTGGAAACCGAACTGCAAACTCACTTATACCAAAGAAAAAACAAGATAAAGCAACTAGCCAGTATGTTAAAGGTGGTTTATTAAATCTATGTTCGTAATTATAATAAATGTCAATAAAATTACCACTTTCAAACATTTCTCTAACTGCTTCTGCATAGAAAGCCTCGTTAGGTGTCCATACATCATTAATCCAGATATTCCAAAAATAAATAAATACAATGAAAAATATAAATAGTGTGTATTGATATTGTTCTTGTTTTGTAAACATTATTTTTTCATTTCCTCAAGATAGTTTTTATAGCCTAGATTTTCTAATTTTTTTGCTTTTTCTTCTACCATTTCTTTGAGAGAATTTCTATATTGTTTTAATTTTTCTGCTAAATTTTCATTACTAGTAGCTAAAATTGAAACTGCAAGTAAAGCTGCATTTTTAGCATTATTAATGGCAACAGTAGCAACAGGTATTCCTGCTGGCATTTGAACTATAGAGAGTAAAGAATCTTGCCCATTTAATGTTGAAGTTTTTACAGGAACACCAATAACTGGAAGATGAGTTAATGATGCAACCATCCCAGGAAGATGAGCAGCACCACCAGCTCCAGCAATAATAACTTTTATTCCTCTTTTCTCTGCAGATTTTGCGTAAGTATACATTCTATCAGGTGTCCTATGAGCAGAAACAATTGTAATTTCATAAGGAACTTGAAACTCATCTAAAATTTCTGCTGCTCCTTTCATAACAGGTAAATCTGAATCACTTCCCATAATAATACCAATCATTTTTAATCCTCTTTTTTTTTATTTCACTTTATTTGTTTCATTAGAATATTATATTATGCATAAAATTATGTAGAATTGACATAAATTTTGCTAACCATTATTTTAATACTCATATATGATATTGGTGTAAAACCTATAATGGGATAAACATTAAGCAGTACAACATATTGTGAAAAAGATGATGATTAAAAAAATAGCTTTTATATGCACTGGAAATTCTGCAAGAAGTCAAATGGCAGAAGGTTTTGGAAGGTATTATGCTAAAAAGCTAAATAAGAATATTAAAGTTTTTTCAGCAGGAGCCAATCCTGCTGGTTATGTTAATCCATATGCAGTAAAAGTTATGAAAGAAAAAGGAATAGACATTTCTAAGAATTTCTCTAAATCCTTAAATGAAATTCCATTAAATGAAATTGATTATATAATTACTTTATGTGGAGATGCTAAAGAAAATTGCCCCGTTATTCATAAAGCTGAAACTTTTCATTGGGGATTGCCAGACCCTGCGAAAATTGAAGGTTCAGAAGAAGCTAAACTTAAAGTATTTAGAGAAATTAGAGATGAAATAGAAAATAAAATTCTAAATTTTTTTAAATTAATTTGAAACTACCTTTAACGTATTTTTTATATATTTTGCTTTTTCTATTAATTTTTCTTTATTAAAATCTATGATTGTAATATGTCCCATCTTTCTAAGTGGTTTTACAATTTTTTTCCCATATATATGGATATACACGCCATCTAGTTCCATAATTTCTTTTAATCCTTTGTAAATAGGTTTTCCATAAGCATTTTTATCTCCAAGAATGTTTAATGTTAATGCTGGAATTACTTGCTTTGTTGAACCTAAAGGTAAATTAGTTAAAACTCTAATATGTTGCTCAAACTGGCTTGTTTCACAAGCTTCAATTGTGTAATGTCCAGAGTTATGAGGTCTTGGAGCTATCTCGTTTAGTAATACTCTTCCTTTTTTATCTAAAAACATTTCTACTCCAAAAACACCAATTCCATCTAACGCTTCTACTGCAGAAACTGCAATATTTTGAACTTCAATTTTTATACTCTCATCTAAACTTGCAGGAACAATTAAGTAATCAAGCAAATTCCCATCTTTTGAAAATACCATATCAACTACTGGGTAGACTTTAACATCTCCATATGCATTTCTAACGACAATTACTGCCAATTCTTTTTCTATATCTACAAGTTCTTCTATATATGATGGAGCATTTATAGCATTTTTTAAATCTTCTTCATTTTGTAAAATAACAACTCCTTTACCGTCATATCCACCAGTTTTTGCTTTTTGAACTACTGGTAAATATTGTTTAATTTCATCTATATTTTCTACTTCTTTAAAAAATGGAACAGGAATACCCTTTTTTTGAAAAAATAATTTTTGTTTAAATTTATCTTGAATTATTTCCAATACATTTAAAGATGGATAAATTTTGTCCTCAGGGATTACTTGTTTTATAGTGTTTATATCTATATGTTCCAGTTCATAGCTAACAATATCAACTTCTTCATTAAAAAGTTTTAATTTTTCTAAATCATTAAAATAAGCAACTAAATTTTTAGTTATTAAAGATGCTGGACAGTTTGGGTCAGGGTCTAATGTGATAATATTAAAACTAAGCTTTTTTGCTTCTTGGGCATCCATTTTAGCAAGCTGACCACCTCCAAGAATACCAATGGTAAAATCTTGAGGGTTTTGTATATTTAAGTTTTTTAGTTCCAGTATGATTCCCCTCCTAGTTAATAGGAAAATTTATAATGATAAAATATTCTAATACTATTAATTAAAGAGGCTCAAGTATTTTGGAAATTTTTCTTCCTGTTGCTGGTGTTGAGGTAAACATAATTTGCATACTTCTTCTTGGTTTATTTGTTGGATTTTTATCAGGTTTACTTGGAATTGGTGGTGGGATTATTTTAAATCCTGCTTTAATAAAACTTGGAGTTCCTCCTATTGTTACTGTTGGAACTTCTGTTGCGCAAATGGTTGGTGCAACAGTTTCTGGTTTTATATCTCATTTAAAATTAAAAAATATAGATTTAAAAATGGGATGGATTATGGTTTTTTCCGGATTTTTAGGGGGAGCTTTTGGAGTCTTAATAGCTAACATTCTTGAAGAGGCTGGACATTTTAGAAACTTTGTTTTGTCTTTATATGCTTTTTATCTTGGTTTTACTGGTATTACGATGTTTTTAGATGTTTTAAAAAAGAAAAAGGAAGAAAAAAAGCAAAGTAGATTAAAGAAATTTATAAATTCTTTACCTTTTAAAATAAAATTTGCTTTTACTGAAATATCTGTTTTAGTTCCTATTTTTATTGGAGCTTTTGCAGGTTTTTTAGCAGCTATTATGGGAGTTGGTGGAGGTTTCGTTATAATACCTGCCCTTATTTATCTTGCAGGTTTCCCTGTTCAAAAAGCAGTTGGAATGAGCTTATTTCAGATGATATTTGTTACCGCATTCTTAACATACTTCCATGGAACTATAAATCATGGTGTAGATATAGTGTTAGCAATTTTACTAATGATTGGTTCTTCTTTTGGAGCTGTTTTTGGAAGTGCAATTGGGCAAAAAGTAAGTAAAGAAAAATTAAAATTTGTTATGGCTTGTTTAGTTTCTGCTGTTTCTGTTATGAGTTTTTACCAACTAATTTTTGAAAAACCAAAACCTAAAATTTCCTTAGAGCAAGCTTTAGATAATCCTATATCTAAATTTGCATTTGAAAATCCTCATTTTTACTCTATTTTAGTTATTGTTATAAGTTTAGTTCTTGGATTTATAATTAGTTCGTTAACTTATAGGTTAAAAGTTTATATAGAAATTCTAATGGAAAAACAAAAACATAAGAATGATTAAGATTGGTTGGATAGATTATATAAATACATATCCTTTTAATTTTGAGTTTACAAATTTAAAGCCTAATTTTGATTAT
>DTZN01000222.1 GCA_012961365.1 Hydrogenothermaceae bacterium | reverse complement strand
TTTTATCTTTTCTTCTGAAGCTCCTTCTTTTATTAATTTAGCTATGGTTTCATAGTCCTCATCAAGTAGCATTCCCCTTTGGGGAAAAGTAAGTCTGAATATTGGGTCTTCCAATGGATTTTCCCAGTCAATAAGTTCATTTATAACATAGTTATTAACTTTAAAGGGAAATACTTTAGATACCACATCAATATCAAACATTTGCTCAGCAGTTAATGCTTTTTGAACTTGGGGTATTTCTTTATAAGTTTTTGCTGTATAACTTTTATATTTCATAAAATTTTCCTCCATTTTAGTGTCTTAATATCATATTTTAACACATTAATAATATATGCCTGTTTAGGTGATAATAAATTGTTTTATAATTATTTTTTAAAATTTAAATGAAAAAGGTAAAGATGGAAGATATACTTACAGGATTAAACAAAGAACAAAAAGATGCAGTTTTACATTTTTCATCTCCATTGCTAGTCTTAGCTGGAGCAGGTTCAGGAAAAACTAGGGTAATTACACACAAAATAATGTTTTTAATTAAAGAGCTAGGTATTTCATTAGATAGAATTCTTGCTATTACATTTACAAACAAAGCTGCTAATGAAATGAAAGAAAGAGTAAAAAATTACCTTGGATTAAATGAAGAGCCTCAATGGATAGCTACATTTCATAGTTTTTCTGCAAAAGTTTTAAGAATAGAAGCAAAAGCTATAGGTTTTGACAGAAATTTTGTCATATATGATGAAGAAGATAGTAAAAAACTATTAAAAGAAATTGTTGAAGAATTAAATTTAGATAAAGAACTTTATAAACCAGACAAATTAAAAAATATTATTTCCCAAATAAAGCAAAATTTTGATGAAGAAGTTTTAGATTTTTATGCTATGCAAATGCCCCATATAAATCAAATTTATAATTTGTATCAAGAAGGATTAATTTTTGCAAATTCTATGGATTTTGATGATATTTTGTTAAATACTGTTAAATTATTTAACGAAAATCTAGAAATAAAACAGAAATGGCAGGATAAGTTTGATTATATCCTTGTAGATGAATATCAGGATACAAATAAAGTGCAACATGAAATTTTAAAACATATAGTAGGAGATAGAGACTGTATTACTGTTGTAGGAGACCCTCAACAATGTATCTATACTTGGAGAGGAGCAAATCCTGAAAATATTTTAGATTTTGAAAAAGATTTTCCAAGCACTAGGATAATAAAACTTGAGAGAAATTATCGTTCTACACAAAAAATATTAAATATTGCAAATAAAGTAATTTCATCATCAAAAGGAAAATGGAAAGAAAAGGTTTTAACTCTATGGACAGATAAAGAAGAAGGAGAAGATATAAAATTAATTGCTTTAGAAAATGATAAGCAAGAAGCAGGACTAATAGCATCTCAAATAAAAAAATTTATAAATGAAGGATACGAATACAAAGATATAGCAATATTAATTAGAATGTCTTTTCTATCAAGAAATATAGAAGAAGCATTAGTAAAGGCATCTATTCCTTATCAAATTATTGGTGGAGTTAAATTTTATGAAAGAGCAGAAATTAAGGATATACTTGCATATTTGAGATTTGCTTTAAATCCTAAAGATATTCAGGCATTTAAAAGGATTATAAACCTTCCATCTAGGGGGATAGGAAATAAGACATTAAATAAAATACAGAAGTTTTATGTGGAAGATTGGAAACAAGCATTAAAAGACAGTCTTTCATCACTATCTAAAAAACTTCAGGAACATATAATACAATTTTTAGAAATAATTGAAAATATCCAAAAAAATGCAGATAAAAGTCCTGCAGAGACTGCAAAGTATGTTTATGATTCAATTGATTACGAAAACTATCTAAAAAATAAATATCCAAAAGACCATGAAGATAGGATTGAAAATGTAAAAGAGCTATTTAATGCATTAGAAGAATTAGAAAAAAGAGGAAAAACATTAAGGGAATTTTTAGAAGAGACTTCTTTGCAACAAGCACAGGATAGTATAGAAGAGTTAAATTCTGTTAAAGTTATGACAGTTCACGCATCAAAAGGGCTAGAATACAATGTTGTTTTTGTTGCAGGGCTTGAAGATGGAATTTTTCCAAGTGGTAGGGCTTTTGGAAATGTTGAGCAAATGGAAGAAGAGAGAAGACTGTTTTATGTTGCACTTACAAGAGCAAAAGAGCACTTAATATTAACTTTTGCAAGAAATAGAAATAGCTTTGGATATAACTCCGATAAAACAAAGCCTTCAAGATTTTTAAAAGATATAAAAAACCAACTGAAAACTTTAAAACCTACTATTAGAGGAGTATCTAACAAAACTAAGAGTTTCACAAACACAAACAGTTCGTCTTTTAGTTTCAAAATAGGACAGGTGGTTAAACATGATGTTTTTGGAAAAGGAGTAATAAAAAGTTTATCACCACCAAAAGCAAGGGTAATTTTTGAAAAAGCTGGAGAAAAAGAAATACTAACAAAGTTCTTAAAGGTAATTTAAATTTTTAGAATTAATATAGAAAGTTAAACAAAAAAGTTTTACCTTAAGTGTCTATAAAAAGGAGGAATGAAAGATGTATAACATAAATAAGGATTTAGCCAATATCTTATATAAAATGGCTGCTATTTATGAGTTTAAAGATGATACATTTAGAGCAAGAGCATATGAGAGGGCAGCACATATTGTTGAGGATTTGCCAGATGATATTAGAAATTATGTAAAAGAAGGAAAGCTGCTAAGTATTAAAGGAATAGGTCCTGGAATTGCCTCAAAAATAGAAGAATATATAAAAAATGGAAAAATATCAAAATATGAAGAACTGAAAAAAGAAGTTCCAGAAGATTTTATTGAGTTAATAGACTTTCCAGGAATTGGGGCAAAATCACTAAAGAAAATATATCAAGAGCTTGGAATTACAACAAAAAGTGAGCTTATAAAAGCGTTAAAAGATGGAAGAGTAGAACAATTAAAAGGTTTTGGAAAGAAAAAAGTAGAAGGAATGTTGAAAGCTATAAAAATGCATGAA
>DTZN01000221.1 GCA_012961365.1 Hydrogenothermaceae bacterium | reverse complement strand
GTTATGCCGTGTTTGTACGTAGTGATACGAACGTCGAAGATTTGCCCGGATTTACAGGTGCAGGGCTTAATCTGACGGTGCCAAACGTAGTGGGTTTTGTTCTAAAAAAAAGTGGTTTTCATCTATTGTAATTTTGTGAAGTAAAGCACCTTTTTTTGTTTTTACAAGTTCAAATTTTATATCCCATTCTTTGATTGTTTTCATATATATAACCTCCTTTATTTTTTGTAAACTTTTCTTTTAAAAATATCTTTTGGAGATGCTACCCTATCGATAAACAATTTACCGTTTAAATGGTCTAACTCATGTTGTATAACAACAGCTTCGAACCCTTCTGTATCAAATTCAATTGTATTTCCATTTATATCTTGGGCTTCTACTTTTATCCAATAACGTCTCTTTACATTACCAGTATAATCAGGAACACTTAAACATCCTTCTCTAATAATAATTTCTCCATCATGAGCAATAATTCTAGGATTAGACAATATTAAAAGCCCATGGTTTTTCTTATTTTTTTTATGCTTATAGTTAGAACAATCAATAATGATGGTTCTAATATGGTTATTAACTTGTGGAGCAGCGATACCAACCCCTGCAGGGGAGTTATACATTGTATAAACTAAATTATCTACAAATTCTTTAAAATCTTTACCAAAATCTTCTACAGGTTTTGATATTTGTTTTAATCTACTATCTGGATAAGTAAGTATTTCTAATTTTTTCATCTTATAACTCTATCACCTCTATTTCTTCACAAGAAGCATCTATGCTCATATTTTCTTTTAAAGTGTTTATTTCTTCTTTTAATTTTTCAAATGAAATATTTTCAGGGATTTCAACTTCTGTAATTAATATATATAAATCCCCTGATTTTTCAGTGGTCATATCTATAATATTTATTCTTTTTTCTGCAAGAATATTTGCAACATTGTAAACTATTCCCGGTTTATCTGCTCCATATACTACTATTCTATAAACTTTGTCTTTGGATTGTTTTTTAGGAATATATTTAATTTCCTTTACGTAAATATTTAACCCAAGTTGGCTAATAACTGGCTCAAAAAGTTTTTCTATGTCTTCTTTTGATATATCTTTATCTGTATAAACAACAAGCATTATAGTAAATTCTCCACCTAAACGAGACATAGTGGAGTCTTCTAAGTTAAATCCATTTTCGTATAAAATTTTACTTACAGATGCAACAATTCCCGGTTTATCTTCTCCAAAAGCACTAATCAAAAAATACTTTCCCATCTTAAAACTCTTCCTCTTCTAATTCTGTTAAATACGCTTTGTAATCTTCTGCAGTCATTAAATCTTCAATTTCTGTAGGGTCAGAAAGTTTCATTTCATAAACCCAACCATCTCCGTAAGGGTCTGTATTTATTAAATTTGGTTCATCTTTTAATTCTTCATTTACTTCTATAATTTCTCCAGTTAAAGGAGATATTATATCAACTGCAGCCTTAACAGACTCAACAGATGCTACTTTTTCTCCTGCTTCTACAGTTTCACTTTTATTTGGAAGCTCTACATAAACAATGTCTCCCACTTGATGTTGTCCGTAATCTGTTATTCCAACAACTGCAGTATTTGCATCTACTTTTATCCATAGATGGTCTTTAGTGTAATAAAAATCGTCAATTACCTTAAAGTCCTCAATAGCCATAAATTATCCTCCATTTGTTTTTAATTGATTATAATATTAGGAATTAATTTTGAAAAGTCAAAGTGGAAAAAATGGTAAACATAAAAGATAATTTCGAAAAAATCCTAGAAATAGCTTCAAAATCTGCAGAAAAATCTGGAAGAAAATTAGAAGAGATAATCATTTTAGGTGCTTCTAAAACACAGCCAGTAGAAAAATTAATAAAGGCTTATGAAGCAGGATTAAGATACTTTGGAGAAAATAGAGTTCAAGAAGCCATAGAAAAAATAGAAAAACTAAAGGAATATTCAGATATCCATTGGCATCTGATAGGAGGACTTCAAACAAACAAAGCTAAATATGCAGTTAAGTATTTTGAGCTTATACATTCGTTAGATAGAAAACCATTGGCAGATGAGCTTAACAAAAGGGCAAAAAAGATAAACAAAGTTCAAAATGTTTTAATAGAAGTAAATATTGGTGAAGAAGATACCAAATACGGTGTTCATCCTGATAACTTAAAAGAATTATTTGAATATGCACTAAACAGTGAAAATTTAAAAATTTTAGGTCTTATGTGTATTCCTCCATACTCAGAAAATAAAGAAAATTCAAGACCATATTTTGCAAAACTTAGAGAACTAAAACAAAAGCTTGAAAGTGAGTTCAGGGTAAACTTGCCACATCTTTCTATGGGAATGTCTAATGACTTTAATATTGCAATTGAAGAAGGAGCAACTATAGTTAGAATAGGAACACTACTTTTTGGAGAAAGAAATTACTAATGGTTTAGCTATGAAATGGTTTATTCTTTTTTTACTTATTCTACAAACTGTTGTGAAAGCTTCTGTTTTAATCGGTAGTTGGCAAGAACCTGTTTCTCCTGTGATGGTTGATTATGTAAAAAGACTTGTGGAAAAAGCAGAAACAAAAAATTTTGATGCAATTATTTTAACTTTAGATACCCCCGGTGGGCTTGCTAAATCAATGAGGGAAGTAATTAAAGTTATTAATAACACCCCCATACCATTTATAGTTTTTGTTTATCCACAAGGAGCACAGGCGACATCTGCAGGAGCTATTATAACTGTTTCAGCGGATTTAGCAGTAATGTCTCCACTTACAAATATAGGCTCTGCTTCACCTGTTTCTATGCAAGGAAAAGATATAGATGAAACTATGAAGAAAAAAGTAGTAAATGATATGCTTGCTTTAGTTCGAGCTATTGCAAAGGAAAAGGGCAGAAATACAAAGGCGATAGAAAAGATGATTACAGAAGCGAAAAATTACTCTGCAAAAGAAGCTTTAAAGCTAAAAATAATAGATTTTATAGCCAATGATATAGGTGAAGTAATAAAAAAAGCGAAAAATAGAGAAATTAAAAAACTAGGGCAGACATTTAAAATTAAGATTACTAACGAAAAAGCTGTATTCTTAGAAAAGTCATTTATAGAAAAAATACTCATTGTTTTAACAAACCCAACAATTGCTTATTTTTTGCTTATGATTGGGTTTTATGGAATTTTCTTTGAACTTTATAATCCTGGTAGTATAATTCCCGGCACTATTGGGGCTATTTCCTTTGTTCTTGCTTTATACTCTCTTAATATGATAGATGTAAACTGGCTTGGAGTTATTTTAATTGGACTTGGAGTTTTATTTTTTGCTTTGGAACTTATTACTCCAACATTTGGAGGGCTAACTCTGGCAGGTGTATTATCTATTGCTTTGGGGTCTGCAATTTTGTTTAATCCGAACTCTCCATATGGAGATATATCCATTTATATCATTGCCCCTGTTGTGTTGTTTAGTGCAGTGTTTTTCCTTGCTGTATCTTATTTTGGATTAAAGGCTCAAAGAAAAAAAAGTATTACTGGAATTGAAAGTATTGTAGATAGAAAAGCAAAGGCATTAACAGATATAAACCCTGAAGGAAAAGTAATGATAGATGGAGAAATATGGAATGCTTACAGTGATAAGTTGATAAATAAAGAAGAAGAAGTAATAATAGAAAAAGTTGAAGGGCTAAAATTAAAAGTTAAAAAGGCTAAATAACTTCTTTTATCTTGTTTATAAATTCTAAAGTAATTAGATATTTTTCTCCTTCTTCTGTAATCCAAAAAGGTGAAATTTTATACTTTTCAAAATATTTAAAGTTTTTTATATCTTCTTTATAAAACTCATCAAATAAAAACCTATCTGCAACTTTTAAACAACATGCAAGAATTAATAGTCTTGCATCGTCAGATTTTGATAATTGAAATCTTTTTATTGCTTCTGTGTAATGCTTTTCTGTAATGTGAAGACAACCCCTTAAAAACCATTTTTCATCAATAGTAATATCAGGCTTTTCTAAAATGTCTTTAAAAAATGAAATTCCTACTTTTTCTTTTGTTTTCTTGAAATAAAACTCAATTCTACTTCTTCTAAGCTTTTTTGTATCCATTTATCTTCCTATTTAGATTTTGTAAAAATTTTAGTTGATACTCTGTTTGAGGTAAAAAGCCTTTTCTAACTACTTCATCTAAAGCATTAACATAGTCCATCCCTGCGTATATTAAATATCCTGCTAAAAATGTTCCACTTCTAGCTTTTCCATATTTACAATGAACAACTATCTTTTTACCATCATTTTTTAAGTTATCTATATACTCGTAAATAGCTAAAAATTCCTCTTCAGGAATAGGGTCATACATGTTAAATGGGATTCTAATTACCTCAAAACCACAATCTTTTTCTTTTTCTGCTATAAAGTCTCCATACGTTCCTTCCAGTAGATTTATTACAGTATTGATATTCTCATTTTTCCAAATATTTAGTTCCTCAGCTTCTGGAGCTTTGCTCCCTCCCAGAAAATTAGTAATCCATCTTATCATCTTTCCTAACCACCAAAGGTTTTTAATATTTTTTCTATACGCTTTAAAACCTTATCCTTACCTATTACTTCAACAAGTAAAGATATATCCACCCCAGATGTTTTCCCAGTAAGAGCAACCCTTATTGGCATAAATAAAGCTTTGCCTTTTACTTTTAGCTCTTTTTGAATTTCCTTTGTTATTGCTTTAAAATCTGTCTGTGAAATATTTTCTAGTTTTGAGACTTTTTCATAAAAGCTTTTTATCACATTTATAGAATTCTCATTTTCTAATATTTCTTTTGCATCATCTTCATATTCAAAATCGTCTATAAAAAATGGAAATGCTCTTTCCTTTATATCATTTAAAGTCTCTAAGCTATCCCTAATTGCATTTAAAACCTTTTTATAATACTCAAAATTTGCTTTATATCCAAACTTTTCAAAAAATGGAATTGCCCTATTTGTTAAATCATCTAAATCTATGATTTCTCTTATATAGATACCATTTAGCCATTTTAGTTTTGCTCTATCAAAAACTGCAGGAGCATTATGGACATCTTTTATGTCAAATTCTTTTATTATTTCTTCTTTACTAACTACTTCTGTATCTTTTTTAGGATGCCAACCAAGAAGTGCAAGTCCATTAAACATAGCTTCTGATACATATCCATCTTCTCTAAATGCTCTAACAGATACTGAACCGTGTCTCTTTGATAGTTTAGATTTATCTTCTCCAAGGATTATAGGAAGGTGTGCAAATTTTGGCTCTTTAAATCCTAAAGCTCTGTAAATAAGTATTTGTTTTGGTGTATTAGATAGATGGTCTTCTCCTCTTATTATATGGGTAATTTCCATTAATGCATCATCAACGACAACGACAAAATTATAGACAGGTGAACCATCAGAACGAACTATAACAAAATCTCCAAATTCATTAACATTTATTTCAATTACTCCTTTTATTAAGTCTTCAAAGACTATCGTTTCTCCATCTGGAACTTTAAATCTCCAAGTGTATGATTTTCCTTCTTTTTCAAGTTGCTTTATCTCTTCTTCAGACAAATTTCTACATTTTCCTGAGTATCTTGGAGGTCTTCCTTCTGCTAATGCTTTTTTTCTTTCCTCTTCAAGCTCTTTTTGTGTGCAAAAACATTTATATATATGTCCTGACTGTTTTAGTTTTTCTATATATTTTTTGTAAATATTATCTCTTTGTGATTGTCTATAAGGTGCATGTTCTCCTCCAATATCTGGTCCTTCGTCCCACTGGATACCAAGCCATTTTAAATCATCTATTAACATCTCTTCATATTCTTTTTTTGACCTTTCTTTATCTGTATCTTCTACTCTTAAAATTAGTTTTCCATTGGTATGTTTTGCGTATATATAATTAAAAAGCGCTGTTCTCGCATTTCCAAGATGTAAATATCCTGTTGGGCTTGGGGCAAATCTAACTCTAACCAAAATAAACCTCCAATTTAACAATTAATGTTTAAAAATTGTGTAATTAAATGAAAAAATTTTCAAGTGTTGTATAAGTTGGTATATAGTTAGAAAGTAGATAATAAATTCCAATGAATGAAAACAAGGG
>DTZN01000220.1 GCA_012961365.1 Hydrogenothermaceae bacterium | reverse complement strand
GCTTTATCGTTTATTAAATCATAAGAAATAATTTTATAACCTTCATTACTTAAATGGCTTACTCTAATAAATGGATATTTACCATTTTTAAAATATTCTTCTCCTTGAGGTGCAGATTGTCCTGTTGCTATTTCAGCAATCTCCCCCAACCTTGAAACTTCCCAATCTTCAGGGATTAAACCTATTTCTGTTTCTTTATAGATTGTGTTTTCCATCATCTCCATTTTATTCCTCTCTTCATTCAAAAAATTTCCAAATCAATATTTTCAATATATAAAACAGTAATAATGAAGTCTAATATCACAATTGTTCTATATAAATTTGCTTCTGTTCCATAATTTGTAATATTCCCATGCATAATGAGATGTCTATTAAAATGATTATTTTCTTTCTCGGCTTCTTTGGAATCTTGAAAGAACTTTTCAGAAAACAGTTTAAAGTTTACAGGTAAATATGATTTTACTATATCATTATCATTATTTTCATTTACTTTTTCCTCAAGGAAAATATCTAAAAATTCTTTAACTTTTTCTTTTTTCTTCTCAAAACCAGCCCTATAACCTAATTTTTCTACAATTAGTCCGTCTATCTGTGCTATTAAGGTTGGAATTACAATAGGATATATATCTACTTCCAAATCGCTTTTTGAAACCAAAACAAAAACATCATGTATTATCTTTTTTCGTTCTTCATTTAAATAAGTTTCCCATTTTTCATATAAATTCCATAATTCTCTGAAATCATTTTCTTTAAAATAACTAATAAAGAATTCATCAATATCTTCTTGCGATACTTCCAAGTTTAAAGAAGCAAGAAATATCAGTTCTTTTAGTTTTTCTGATGAAAAATTTGGAGGGATTGCCCACATATAAGTATAAATAAGAGGAAGAGCCTTCTTCTTTCCTGTTTTTTCTATTTCTTCAAATACTGAAGTTAAAGTTGTTGATAAAGGTTTATATATCCTTTCAAAAGTTTCTCTCAAGTTTTCACTTATTTCCTTAACTTTTTTACTAAGTTCCGCTATCTTTTCAAAATCTTCCTGATTTAAAAAAGTAATTTTAGGGACTTTATAATTTATTTTATAATTCGGTAAATTTCTGGTTATTGTTTCATTAAATATCTGAACTTGGTCAATAATTTTATTAAACTGTTGTAATAATTCGGGATTATTCTTTAAAACTTCTTCAAAATCCTTTTCACTATAATCATCTAAATTTATTTTCATCTTACAACTCCATCCCGAGAGCTTCTTCTAAAATCTCTTTTAATTCTTTTTCTGCTTTTATCCTTTCCTCTTCTGCTTCTTTTACTAACACAATAGCATCCTCTAAAGGTAAAACCTTATTTTCCTCTGATATAGTTATATACCTTGAAGGACTTAAATTGTAATCAGTTCTCTCTGCTTCTTCTTTAGTTATTATCTTGCTTAGCCTTTCAACCTCTTTCCACTGATGATAAACCTCTGCAATCTCTTTAATTCCTTCCTCTGTAAGAATATTTTTAGGTCTACCTTTTGTAAATTTTTCGGAAGCATTTATTAGAAGGATTTCATTTTTATGTTTTTTGTTTTTATTTAAAACTATAATAACTCCTGGAGCAGTTGTGTTATAGAAAAGATTTTCAGGGAGTAGAATAACTGCCTCAATTAAATCATTTTCTACAAATTTCTTTCTAATATCTCTTTCCCTATTTCTTCCTTCTGTTCCACTTCCTCTTGATACACTACCTGTATCTAAGACAACAGCAGCCTTTCCATTTTCCTTCAATGAAGCATTTACATGCTGAAGCCATCCCCAGTCTGCAGATGAAGAAGGTGGATACCCATATATAAATCTATTAAATGAATCATTTTCATAAGTTGATTGTGGAAAATCCTGATTCCACATTGGATTTGTAGCAATTAAATCAAACTGCATTAATGAACCATCATCATTTTTAAATGCTGGATGATTCATTGTATCCCCAAGAGCCACTTCAGCGTCCATATCGTGAATAAAAATATTCATTCTTGCCATTGCATAACTAAAATGTAAAATTTCCTGTCCATAAAATTTTAAATCTGCAACTTTTTGGTCTTTGTATTTGTCTTTAAAATAAAGTTGTGCTTTTATTAAAAGTCCTGCAGAACCAACACAAGGATCATAAATAGATTGCCCTGGTTCAGGGTCTAATATTCTTGCCATTAACCTCCCAACTTCAGCAGGCGTATAAAATTCTCCAGCTGACTGCCCAGAACCTTCTGCAAACTTTCTAAGAAGGTATTCATAAGCATGTCCTATTATATCTGGTGGAACATCTTTTATACCAAGTCTGTATTTACTTAATGTATTAATAAGTTCATGAAGTCTTTCATCGCTTATTATTCTTTTTCCTGCCTGTGTTGCATTAAAATCAACAATATCAACAACCCCTTGTAGTTTTGGGTTTTCTTTAGCTAAAGCTCTAACTACATCAGTTAAATAAAGTCCAAGCCCATTTTTGGGATGTTTCTTTATACTTTCCCATCTTGCTATTTCTGGAACATAAAATTTGACTAACGAATGGTCAGCCTCTAAAACTTCTAAAGCTGTTTCTTTATCTCCAAACTCTTCAATTAACTTCTCAACTTCATCTTCAAATACATCTGATAGTCTTTTAATAAAAATCAGAGGTAATATATACTCTTTGTATTTAGGAGCATCAATTTCTCCTCTAATTTTACAGGCTGCTTCCCAAAGCCAATTTTCCAATGTTTTAATGTCTAAATTTGCCATTTTTTCTCCCCTTTATTATTAAGTTTTCAAATATTTGATTTTATGTTGGAATATTAAAAACCATCATTGTCAAAAATATTTCTCTATTTACATCCTCAGGTTGATGGAAAATATAACTAAATACAGTTTCATTATTTAGTTTTCTACTTTTCAAGCTAATTTCTCGTTTATAACAAGAATGTCCTTTAACTATGGTATCAATTTTCTCTAAAACATAACTAAAATCTTTATTCTTATTAAATAAGAGTATAGCTATCTTTGTATCTCGCCAGCTGGTATATCCCAACAATTGGTCTATTGTTTTTATCAAAGTTTTTTCTCCTCTCCAGAATTTACATTCTGCTATAAATACGTTTTTGCCCTCAACACGTATAAGAATATCTGTTTTACCCCCATAATTAAAAGTTTCTCCAGTAGCTTGACCTTCATAATGTGCATTCAGGATTATTAAAAAGAAGTCTCTAATTTCTTCCTCTTTAAGTTTAGAAAATGTTCTTGGACTTCTTTCCATAGCTAAAGCCATATCAAAAATCATCTCTAAAATATTTTCGTACTCTTCTAATGCTAAAGCTGGTTCAGGTTTAAAAGGTTCTTTGTGAACATCAGGAGCAACCAACTTTGGTTTTTTTCTCTTTACTGGAATTGAATAAGTTTTTGGTATATCTTCCCTTAATTTTATTGGAATACCAAGAGAAGCAACAAAATTTCTATCTTTCAAGATTTTATCTTTTCTTTGAGATATAAGCTGTCTTATATATTGCTGAAGTTCTCTATTAAAGTTATTTACATCCTGATTAACCCACTTTAAATAGATTTTAATTTCATTAATATCTCTTTGATACATTTGTTTTATTTTTTCCGTATCATGTTCAACAGTTTTATAAATTAAGAGAATTTCATTTTCTGTTACTATTCCAAAGGGTGGGCTAAATGTAAATGTAGATGGTTGATAATAAAATAAATCTTTCTCTCCTTCGAAAGGTATAGCTATAGTAAGTTGAATACCTTTTGTATAAAAAGGACGACTTCTATCATAAATATACCTATATGGGTCCTTACTAACATCTATTTCTATTTCTTTTTACTCACTAATATAAATTTTATCTTCGTAAATTTTTAATGGAGAAAGAGAATATTTAGAAAAAAGATATTGATAAAAATCTTCTTCACTTACATTAAGAATATAATCATGGTCATAACTTTCAACTTCTCTCTTTATATTTTGCTTAATATTCCTTAAGAATTTAAATAACTCCCCTTTTTGATTAAATAATAAAATTCCATCCATTTTTATAGTTTCCAAAAAGTACCTATAATTATCATCCTAAACCATCCTAATTATATAATAGCAAATATTAGTGGATAAAAATCTCATAGTAATATACATATATAACTAAATATTATTCGAAATCCTCAACCTAAATACCATTTTACTTTTACTAAAAAAATTTATATAGACGAAACAGGAACTAAACTTTCAACCTTTCTTAAAAATTTTAGATAAAGCCTCACATCTAATTTTGACAAATATGTATGCATAGAAGGATCATCAGGATTCAAATCTATCAATAAGAAAACCTCTTTATCCTTTTGAACAACTTTATAAAAGAAATTTCCTGAGTAAGCCTCAATAAGTTTTTTCGTAGGAAGTTGTCCTGCTAAGAAAGCTTCAAAGATAGCTATTACCTCAAAGAGTTCTATAAATGAATGAGCCAATGGTAAAGTATTAATTTCCAAATAAACTGTACTATTTCCATAGTAAAAATCAACTTCTCCCGTTAAAACAAAACCTGAAAATTCAATATTAAAATCCTGAGAATTTACCTTTGCCATAACTTCACCCTTTTTTAATTTTTCTTAGCCAGGTTTCATAATCCCAGCCTGTTATCTTTTTAAATATCTCTTGCAGCTGCAAATTATCTTTAAAAATTTGTTTTGTTGCAGCTAATTCTTTTCTTAAACTTTTTAGTTCTCGTTTGTGTTTTTCTTTACCTTCTTTATAACCTTGCTGATAACCTTCTTCTTTCAATCTTATAAACTCTCTTTTTGCTGTTTCTAATATATCCTTGGCTTGTTGCTTTGCTTGCGTGATTATATTTTGAGATTCCTTTCTACCTTCTTCTATTAGCTGCTCTTTTTGCTTTTCTGATTCTATCAATATCCTTTCAGCTTTTGATGCTATCTGTTTCAATTTTTGCTCTGCTTCTTTTTCTTTTTCACTAATACCAAACAGTTTATAAACAAAAATACTTATAAAAAAACCTACTAATAAAGCAGTTATAAAAGCAGCATATTTAAAATACTTGATTATTAAATAATTCCTTTGGTTTATTGTCTCTAAATGCTTTCTATATTCATCTATGAACAACTCTATTTCATCTTTTAAATAATCTTGCCTGTTTTCTAATACTTTCCTTAATGCTGTATGAAGCAGATAATTACAAAACTGCTTTGCAAATTTAGAGTCTTTATAGTCCCTTTTTACAGCATAATAGCAATTTCTAAATGTTAGTTTATGTATATTGCCTTTTCTATCCTTGTATATTATAGCTGCTTCTAATCCATATCCATCTATAATTTTTGATAAATCTTCTCGGTTCATTTTTTCAAAATATGAAACTAATGTGTGTAAATCCTCTGGAGTTTTTGTTGCTTTTTCTATATCACAACTTATTAAAAATGCTGTAAAGAACAAAAGAAATAATAACTTCTTCATTTTTTCTTTTCTTTGAAGAGATCCTCTACAAAATAGATTTTATAATCGCCCTCTTTCTTGAAAGTTTTTATCCCAAGTTTTTTTGCCAACTTCAAAAAGATATACATTTCAGGATTCTCTTCCTCTTTTGGCACATAAAAAACCTTCTGTTTGTATTTTTGTTTTCTATACTCATTTATTTTCTTTATCCGCTCTTTTTTTCTTTCTTCTTGCAGCTGCTTTTTTAACTGCTCTATCTGTTTTTGGAGCTCTTCTTTTTTCATTTGCTT
>DTZN01000219.1 GCA_012961365.1 Hydrogenothermaceae bacterium | reverse complement strand
ACAGCAGCTCTTCTAATATAGTATGCATCTGACCTTTCTCTTTTGCCTGATGGAGTGTTTATTATCAAAGATACCTCAGAGTTTCTTATTTTATCTACAATGTTTGGTCTTTCTTCTGAAAGTTTATTAACAAGTGTAGAATTTATATCGTTTTCCTTTAAAAACTGATGAGTTCCTTTTGTTGCAAAAATTGTAAACCCAAGTTCTATAAGTTGTTTTGCTATTTTAATAATCTTAGGTTTATCTTTGTCTGCAATAGATATAAATACATTTCCACTTTCAGGAAGTAATGAACCTGTTCCTGCCTGTGCTTTCCAAAATGCAAGTCCAAAATCTTCATCAATTCCCATTACTTCCCCTGTTGATTTCATTTCTGGACCTAAAATTGGGTCAACTTCTGGAAACCTATTCCATGGAAATACAACTTCCTTTATAGAAAATCTTCTTACTGATGTATCCCAAAAATCAGATGCAGGATGAGTTTTTTCTATTTCAAAAACTTCAGGGATTATATCTTTTAATTTTTTACCTATTATTACCTTAGTTGCAATTTTTGCAAGTGGATATCCTATAGATTTACTTACAAAAGGAACTGTTCTTGATGCCCTAGGATTAACTTCTATTATATAAATTTCTCCATCTTTAACAGCATACTGGACATTCATTAGACCTTTAACATTTAAAGATTTTGCAAGTTTTCTCGTTTGTTCTTTTACTTTATATATAATTTCATCTTCTAAAGAGTATGGTGGAATACTTGTAGCACTATCTCCTGAGTGTATACCTGCTTCTTCTATATGTTCCATTACTGCTCCAACTAATACATCTTCTCCATCAGAAACTGCATCAACATCAAGCTCCACTGCATTTTCTAAAAATCTATCTATTAAAAGAGGTTTATCCTCAGATACTAAAACTGCTTCTTCTATGTATTGAAGCAATTCAGATGTATCATAAACAAGTCTCATAGCTCTACCACCTAAAACATAAGATGGTCTAACTAAAACTGGATAGCCTATTTTTGTTGCAATATCTATTGCTTCTTCTTTTGACCTTGCTATTCCACTTTCTGGTTGTTTTAAACCTAGTTTTATTATTAATTCTCTAAATCTTTCTCTATCTTCTGCTATGTCTATGCTTTCTGGTGAAGTTCCAAGTATGCTTACTCCTTCATTTTGTAGTGGAACAGCAAGTTTTAATGGAGTTTGTCCCCCAAACTGAACAACTATTCCAATGGGATTTTCTGCTTGTATTATATTTAAAACATCTTCAAGTATTATTGGCTCAAAAAATAGCTTATCTGAAGTATCATAATCTGTTGAAACTGTTTCAGGATTACAGTTTACCATTATTGCTTCATAACCTTCTTCCTTTAAAGCAAATACACAATGAACACAGGCATAATCAAACTCAACCCCTTGACCAATTCTATTTGGGCCACTACCAAGGATAATAACCTTTTTCTTATCCACTAAGATAAAACCTCCATTTAATTTTCAAGCAAAAATTTGTATATTGCCATTCTTGTAAATAATCCATTTTCTACCTGCTGTAATATTACACTTCTATTTCCATATACAAGTTCACTTTGTAGTTCAACACCTCTATTTACTGGTCCTGGGTGCATTATAATTGCATCATCTTTAAGTAAATTTATTCTCGTTTGATTTAGTCCATATTTTATAGAATATTCATTTAATGTAGAGAAGAAAGGTTTAGACTGTCTTTCAAGTTGTATTCTTAAAAATATAACTACATCTTTATCTTTTATCGCGTGATTTAAATCTGTGTAAACAAAGTCTAAGTCAAAAGCTTCTAAATGTCTTGGTAGCATAGTTTTAGGACCACAGATACTTACTTTTGCTCCAAGTTTAGAGAATAACTTTATATCCGAACGAGAAACTCTGCTATGGAGAATATCCCCAACAATTAATATGTTTAAACCTTCTATCTTTCCTTTTTTTTCTAGTATTGTAAAAGCATCAAGAAGAGCTTGAGATGGATGTTCGTTTGCCCCATCTCCTGCATTTATAACCCTTGATTTTACTTCTTTTGCAACTATAAAAGGTGCCCCTGACATAGAATGTCTCATTACTATAAAATCTGACCTCATAGCTTCAAGTGTTTTTATTGTGTCATAAAGAGTTTCCCCTTTCTTAACAGATGAAGAACTTGATGAAATATTTATTGTATCTGCTCCAAGAATTTTACCGGCGAGTTCGAAAGATGTTCTCGTTCTTGTTGAGTTTTCAAAAAATGGAAGTAATATTGAATAGCCTCTTAAATCTGATAGTTTTGTTTCCCCATTATTGTATTTTTCTTTGTAGCTTTTAAAAATTTCATAAATTCTATAAAATTCTTTTTCACCTATTTGATTAACTGAAATAAGGTCTTTCATAAATAAGCCCCGTTTAATTTTTAATATTATTATATCTAAAGTTTTAAAACTTTTTGACGATAATTTGTATTACAATGGAAAGGAAAATAATTTTAGCGATTATAATAGCTTTATCCATATTTCTAATAGGAGCAACTCTTTTAATTGAAGATAAATTTATAGATTTGGTAAATACAATTATTCCTGATGGAACTGTAATTTCTATCTATACAGAAAAAAGTAGCCTCTAAACTATAACCTTTTCTGGTTTTAAGAGCTTTTCTTCGTTTACTTTTCCTAATCCTAAAAATTTTCCATCTTTAGAAAAAACTTTCACTATTCCAAAAGTATCAAAAGGTATCTTAAATCTTTGTCCTGTTATAAATCTCTTATCAAAACCTTCATCTAAGGTAATTTGTGGGATAAACGGTAAGGATTTATCTAAAGGTATTATCAATCTTTTTATAGCTTCTAAATCCTTTTCTAGCAACTCATCCAAAGATACAG
The DNA here is from genome assembly GCA_012961365.1 of Hydrogenothermaceae bacterium. Taxonomy (GTDB): domain Bacteria; phylum Aquificota; class Aquificia; order Aquificales; family Hydrogenothermaceae; genus Hydrogenothermus. The sequence continues at coordinate 1,743 of DTZN01000219.1, read as the reverse complement.
CCATATCTATAGAAAAACTATCAATTTTTGTTCTTTTTAAAGCTACAGTATAAGCTCCACAACCTGCCAAATCTCCTATTTCTTTAATTAAACTTCTTATATATGTTCCTGATGAGCAGAATATCTTTATTTCAAAAATTGGCAAATCTATGTTTATAATTTGTATATCGTAAATCTTAACTTTTTTAGGCTTTAAATTGGGAGTTATTCCCTTTTTGGCAAGCTGGTAAGCTCTTTTACCATTTACTCGTTTTGCAGAGTATGGAGGAGGGTATTGAAGATATTCTTTTTTAAATGAAAGTATTATGTTTTTTAGCTTTTCTTTTCCTATATTACAATCTTTTTCTTCTACAACTTCTCCTTGAATATCGTAAGTATCAGTTATTTTCCCTAAATACCCTTTGGCTACATATTCCTTATCAAGACCTTGGAAATACTCTGTAAAACGAGTTGCTTTTCCTATCGTTAAAACCATTAATCCTGTTGCAAAAAAATCTAAAGTTCCAGTATGACCTACTTTTACTGTTTTTCCTATTAAACTTTGAAAATGTTTTTTTACCTTTTGCACTAAATAATTTGAAGTTATTCCTGATGGTTTATCTACTAATAATATTCCGTCCATACACTCTCCATTTACAATTTTTGTTTCTCGTATATGCCATTATGGTTAATTATATATCCTTCAACTTCTAAAATAGTTAATATTTCTAAAACTTCCTCTACTGATAGAGATGTTTTTTGTATAATTTCATCTAAAGATGAAGGGTCATCCATGGCATCTAATACTTTTTCCTCAATAGAAGATAAAGAACTTTCAAAGCTTTTTTCATTTCCTACAAAAAGATAAGGAATTTCCTGTATTATATCTTCAAGAGATGTTATAACACTTGCCCCATCTTTAATTAGATTATTACAACCTTCTCCTTTGGGATTATTTATATTATGCGGAACGGAAAAAACTATCTTTCCATATTGGTTTGCCAAATTTGCAGTAATTAATGAGCCTGATTTTTTTGGAGCTTCTATGACAATTGTTGCCACTGACAAACTTGCTACAATTCTGTTTCTTTGGGGAAAGGTAAATTTAGAAGGTTTTGTTCCAAATGGAAACTCTGAGATTATACTTCCTCCATTATCTAAAATTTTATGAAACATCCATCTATTTGAATATGGATATAACACATCTATACCACTTCCTAAAACTACAACTGTTTTACCATTTTTATCTAATGTTGTTTTATGAACGATGCTATCTATACCTAAAGCACCTCCTGATACGGTTTTTATCTTATTTTCAACTAAAAATTCAGTTATAGCTTTTGCCACAACTTTTCCATAACTAGATGGTTTTCTCGTTCCAACAATTGATATGCTTTTTTCCAAATTCAATAAACCACCTTTTATGTATAATACAAGTGGAGGGTCAGAAATTTCTCTTAGATTTTGTGGATACTCAGGGTCTTCTAAAGAAATAAGCTTTACATTTTGCTTTTCCGCAAGTTCTAAAGTTTTTAATGTTTCATTATATGGTTTTTCTAAAGCATTTAGTATTTTATTTAAAGTTCTTTCAGTAAAATTTTCTTTTAATGTATCTAAATTTTCCCATATGTTTTCAATACTGCCTACAGTATCTAAAATTTTCTTAACAGTTTTATACCCTATATTTTTTGTGAAAGATAAGTTTAAATACTTTATAATATTTTCCATAATACATAATTATAAAGGATAGTTATATGGAAACTT
>DTZN01000218.1 GCA_012961365.1 Hydrogenothermaceae bacterium | reverse complement strand
ATCTTATCATTTTCTCTACTTTTACATCTAACTCCATTAGGAAACTCTAAAACCCGTGGGGTCTCTCCTAAACGTGACGCTATAAAAACATCGTGAAGATCTACGACTACAATATTTTACCTATCCCCTACTTCGAGATGGAGTTATGTGATCACTCTCTAGCTGATGTGGATAAACCTTTGGATATAGAGAGGGCTGGATGGCTCATATTCAACATAGGAGAGGGATTGAAGTACGCCCACTCCAAGAAGATCATCCACAGGGATTTGAAGCCCCAGAATATACTACTTAAAAATGGAGTTCCAAAGATATCTGACTGGGGATTAAGTAAGGTGTTAACAGAATCTGCCTCTGCAACTACCACCATGGCGTTTACCCCCTACTATGCATCTCCAGAGCAGATAACTGGGGGAAGTACAGATGAGAGGACAGATATATGGCAACTTGGGGTTGTGTTCTACGAGTTAGTTACTGGAGAGTTGCCCTTCAAGGGAAGTAACTTTGTGGAAATAGGGATGGCTATAACCACCAGGGATCCTGTCAAGCCCTCGGAGATCAACCCAGAGGCGAAAGAAGTGGAGGATATTATATTAAAGTGCCTGGAGAAGGATAAGGAGAAACGTTATCAGTCAGTGGAGGAGTTACAGAGGGATTTGGCGAAGTACCTGGGCATAAGGTACAGGGAGTCTCTAAAGCTAAGTGTAACTAGAAGAGACTTCAGGCGATCTGCATACTACTGCTGTGAACTGTTACTCCTCAATATGAAGATTAACAACCTACTTGAAGCCTACAAGTACGCCACAGATTTACTTAACTATAGCCAGGGGGAGGTTAAAGAGGAAGTCCAGGAACTCTGTAACCAGTTAAAAATGAGAATAGAGTATGGGATAAAAGACGTGCCAGAGGAGTTAATTAAGAAGGCTGAGGTTATCGCCCATAAGGTAAAGGTGGGATTGTAATCTTATAATCGTTCTACTAATAAATAACTCTCCCATCCCCTAACAACTTAACGTAGAAACCAATCTTTTTCCAGAGATCCCTCTCAAGTATGTTCCTTGTGTCTATAACAATCCTGTTTCTCATCAACCTGTATATCTCTCTAATCTCCTCCTCTTTAAAGTTTTTAAAATCCCTATGATCTGTTACAACTAGGATAGCATCGGCGTCTTTAACAGCCTCCTTTAAACTCTCCAGGGGATACTCAAAGGTCTTTACATAGGGATCGTATACAGAGACGTTGATACCCCTGGAGAGGAGATACTCTATTATCTTCTTTCCAGGACTCTCCCTTGTATCCTCCACATCTCCCTTATAGGCAACTCCAAATATGGCAACCTTTGGATTCTCTATCCCCCTTCTCTCAAGCTCCCTACATAGGAGATTACAGACATAGTAGGGCATACTGTCATTTAACTCCCGTGCACTTCTTATAAGTTTTGCATTCTTAGATACCTCCACTATAAACCAGGGATCAACACTTATACAGTGACCTCCTACTCCAGGACCAGGGTTCAGTATATTCACCCTTGGATGTTTGTTGGCTAGATCTATAGCCTCCCATACGTTTATACTTATCTCCTTTCTTGAACTATCTAATTTTATAAACATTTTTGTAGGTAAGGTTTTACTGAATAAAAAAGTGATTATATCAGTCCATACAAACCATATTATGAGATATCGCAATAGATCTTTTTATGGAAAGACTCACAATATTCTAATAAAACTTCTATATCCAAAGGCGGATAAGATTATAGTAGTATCTAAAAAAATAAAAAATATTTTATCCACTAAATATAATATTCCAAAAGAAAAAATAGAGGTTATTTATAACT
>DTZN01000217.1 GCA_012961365.1 Hydrogenothermaceae bacterium | reverse complement strand
TATCCAATAAATAATGAAGGATTAAATGATGTTTTTTTTATTAAACCCACATCTTGCTGGGGATGGGCTACTTGGAAAAGGGCTTGGAAATTTTTTAAAAAAGATGTTGATTTTTATTTGAAGGTTTTTACCAAAAAAATGATAAAAGATTTTAATCTTAATAATAGTTATGATTACTTTTCACAAATTGTTGATAATAAAAAAGGTAAAATTGATACATGGGCTATTTTTTGGTATGCAAGTGTGTATTTAAGAGGTGGTTTGTCTTTGCATCCTAAGGAAAGCTTTGTAAAAAATATAGGCTTTGATGGAACAGGAGCATATTGTGGAAAAAGCGATGTATTTAATGTGGAGTTAAAAAGCGATTTTGATATCAAATTTACTACAAAAATAGAAGAGGATTTAGAAGCAAGAAAAAGACTTGAGGAGTTTTTTAGAAAAATTAGACCTCCATTTTATAAGAGAATTTCAATAAAAATTTTAAAAAGTATTGGTTTATATGAAGTGGCAAAACAAATTTATAGGAAACAAAAAAGAAAGAGTGAAAAATGAAAAAACTACTAAAACGACTTTTAAAAAAACCAAATTGGTATAATTTAAGAAATCTCAAACCCATTTCAAAAGTATTTGCTTTTGATAGAGGAATGCCGATTGATAGAGTTTACATAGAAGACTTTTTAAGCAAAAATAGAGATGTAATAAGAGGTGTAGTTTGTGAGATAGCAGATGATAGATACTCTAAAAAGTTTGGAAGTAATGTAGAAAGATATGAGATACTGCATTATTCAAATGATAATCCAAATGCTACTATAATAGGAGATTTAACTAATATTCATACACTTCCCAAAAATACGATAGATTGTTTTATTTTGACTCAAACTTTGAATTTTATTTATGATTTTAAGAGTGCTATTAAGGGAGTTTATTATATGTTAAAAGAAGGGGGAGTTGTTCTTGCTACAGTGTCTGGGATTAGTCAAATTAGTAGGTATGACTATGAAAGATGGGGAGATTATTGGAGATTTACTGATATGAGCATAAAAAAAGCTTTTGCAGAAGTTTTTGGAGATAATAATGTGGAAGTAGAGGTTTACGGAAATGTTTTAACCGCTACTGCATTTTTGCAAGGAATAAGTGCAGAGGAGTTAACAAAAGAGGAGCTTTTTTATAAAGATAAGGATTATCAAGTAACTATATGTATAAAAGCTATAAAGGATACTTAGAAATGAAAACTTTATTGAAAGAAATAGTAAAACCAATTTATTACTATATTAAAAATAAGAACTTAAGAGAGTTTTATAAGTTATATGATAGGTATGGAAAGTTTGGACGGTACGTTGAAGTTAAAGATGTTAAGTTTTTATCGTACTCTTTTGATGTCCCAGATGTGATGAGTTTTATTTGGCAGTTCAAGGAAATTTTTGTAGAAGAGATTTATAAATTTAATAGCGATTCAGATTCCCCAATTATCTATGACTGTGGGGCAAATATAGGTATGAGTTGCTTATATTTCAAAAAACTTTATCCTAATTCTAAGATAAAAGCTTTTGAAGCAGATCCTAAATTAGTTAAAACTTTAAGAAAAAATCTGGCAAAGAATAGAATTTTAGAAGGAATTGAGATCATTGATAAGGCAGTTTGGATAGATTATAACGGAGTAGAGTTTTCTGTTGAAGGAGCAGATGCTGGAAGCATATATGGAAGTCGAAATAAAATAAAAGTAGCATCTATTAGACTTAAAGATTTTTTAGAAACAGAAGAGAGAATTGATATGCTTAAAATAGATATTGAAGGTGCAGAGTATGAGGTATTGAAAGACTGTAAAAATAGCCTTAATAAAGTTAAAAATTTATTTGTTGAATATCATTCTTGGAATAAAACTGATCAAAAACTTAGTGAAATTTTAAAAATTTTTGAGGAGAATGGATTTAGATATTATATAGAAAATCTAACTAAAAGAAAAACTCCATTTGTAAATAAAGGAGAATTAGGAGATATGGATTTACAACTTAATATATTTGGTATAAGAAGATAAATGAAAAAGTTATTGATTAATTTTCTGTCAAAAATCCCCTGTATAAATAGATATTTTTCTGGTATTGCTACTATTTTTATGCTCCATCGTGTAGCACCGTTTGAAAAAGATAGGCTTCTTCCGAATGAAAATATGAAAGTTCCTCCAGATTTTTTGGAAAAATTTATATTAGAACTTAAAAATGAAGGATATGAATTTATTAGTTTAGATGAACTTTATGATATTTTAAAAAATCAAAAAAAAGTAAATAAGAAAATAATTTTTACTCTTGATGATGGATATAAAGATAATTATGAAATAGCTTATCCTATTTTTAAAAAACACAATGTTCCTTTTACCATCTATCTTACTACTTCCTTTCCAGATAAAAATGCTTTGCTTTGGTGGTATGTATTAGAAGATTTAATCATAAAAAATGATGAGTTAATAGTTGGAAATATAAGATATGTTTGCAAAACTTATGAAGACAAAAATAAAGTTTTTTTAGAAATAAGAAATAAAATTTTAAAACTTGATCAAAAAAATTTATTAAAGGAGTTAAATACTTTATTTAAAAATTATAAAATCGATTGGTTTAGTAAAAATAATCAGCTTTGTATGAGTTGGGAAGATGTTATAAATTTGAGTAAAGATAGTTTATGTACCATTGGAAATCATACAAAAAATCATTATGTTTTTAATAAGTTAAGTGAAGATGAAATTATAGATGAAGTAGAGGGAGCAAATAAAAAGATTGAAGAAAAAATTGGGAAGAAAGTAGAGCATTTTGCTTTTCCCTATGGAGGTAAAGATGAAGTTGGGTTAAGGGAATTTCAAATTATAAAGAGATTTAATTTTAAAACAGTAACTACTACAAGAAGGGGAAATATTTATTTAGAACATAAAAACTTTCTTAATTGTTGTTTACCACGAATAATGTTAGTAGATAAATTTAGGATTAGTGATATTGGTAGGATAAGAAAACAAAGGGTTGTTACAGTATGAAAGTTTTAATAGTAAATACATTTGACATTCAAGGTGGAGCCGCAAGAGCAGCATACAGACTTCATAAAGCTTTATTGTCTGAAGGAATAGAGAGTCTTATGTTAGTGCAAAGAAAATTCAGTGATGATTATACAGTAATAGGACCACAATCTAAATTAGAAAAATTTTTGGGCATTTTAAGACCTCATATAGATCAATTACCAGTAAAGCTTTACAAAAATAGAACTCAAACACTTTTTAGCCCTGCTTGGATTGGAAATAAAAAAATTATAAAGATTATAAATGAAATAAATCCAGATATTGTTCATCTTCATTGGATATGTGGAGGAATGTTAAAAATTGAAGAGTTAGCTAAAATAAAAGCTCCAATTGTTTGGTC
>DTZN01000216.1 GCA_012961365.1 Hydrogenothermaceae bacterium | reverse complement strand
TGCATTTACTATGAGTAGCTCTCCCTCATCATCTCGTGTTGGGATTTTTACCATATCAATATTTCCAAATGTATTACTTATTCTTTTTAAAAGAAAATAAACAACTAGGGAAATTAAAACGAAGTATCCTATTGCAAAGTTTAACGACGAGTAGATTTTACTTTTTACTTTTTTTACTACATTTCTAACTGTGTCTATGTTATCAATTATTTTATATATTGGAAGATTTCTTTTTTCACTTTCATTTAATATTAAATATACTTCCGAAGATAAATAAGGTTTATAAACAGAGAGTTTGTCTCTTCCTTCTGAAATTTTATCTGCTATTTCTTTAAAAGTTTTATCATTAGTTCTTTCATATATTCCCATAAACAAACTTGTAAGTGGAAGTTTTGATATTCCTGCAAGTTTTTCTACGTCTAAAATAGTATCTTCATACTTTTTCACTTTTTGTTTTTTCAAAAAATTTTCTATAAGCTTCATTTTTCCCTCAAAATAACAGTAAAATTATAATTTTGGTCTTTGAGATTGATATTTTCAAAATAAAACTTACAATCTTTCATAAAATTTAGTGTCTCTTTTATTTCATAGTAATTATCTTTTTTGTAAAAAATTTTCAAAGGTTTTAAAGAAATTAAATCTCCTCCAGATTGAAGTAAATATATTCCACATTCTTTAAGGCTTTTAAAATCTTTTTTTCTTTGTGGCACTCCTTTTATCACATCTTTTTTTGTAAATGAAAAAAATTTCCCATCTTTTACTGCACCTTCTACTGGATAAACACTTTTTACCTTATAAGAAATTTCTCCATTTATTCCTTTGATTGCATTTCCTTCTCCAAGAATAGGTTTGTAAGATAAAGTTATATACTGTATTTTCTGTAAATTCGGTAAGTTGTTTATTAAATTTGCTACTTTCTCTATAAACTTTTGACTGATAAACTCTTTTATTTGAAGTTGTTTTTCAAAAGATAAGCTTTGAGCTATCCTTAACCTTTCCTGCTGCTTTTTTAAGAGCTTCAAAAGTTTTTCTTCTTTGTCCTTTTTGTATTTGTAGTATCCACCAAGAGCTATCATGACTATAACAATAATTGATACAAGTGTTAAATAGTTTTTATTTTTCTCTATAGAAACTTCGCTTTTTATTTGGTCTAAATCTTTAGAAATGTATGTATAATATTTTCCCGTTAAAACCTGAACATAAACTTTTAATTCTTCACTATCTGTAATATTTTCTTTTAAGGGTATCTCTTTAACATTTACAGAAATACCTTCTATAGAAATTAAAACTAATTTTTTATCAAGTTTTATAAAAAAGTTGCTTAAATTGTTTTCTATTCCATAAGCAAAAACAGGAATTAAATACTCATATTTGCTTATTTCCTGTTTTGTTAAACATAAGTATTTCTTTACTTTTCTTATAAAAAAGCAATTATCTTTGATTTTTCTCTCACTTATTATCATTTAAATCTTACTCCTTCTTTAGTTATTATGACTTTTCTATCTTTTATTTTTTGACCATTTTTTAAAAGCCCTAGATTTGTAATCGCATAACAAGTATCAATGCAATAGATAGCTTTAACCTTAACTTTGACAGCAGGTTTTATAATATCTTTTAATATTTTTGGTTTTTGAAAACTTTTTTGAAACTTCTCTTGCAGTTGCTTTTTTTCTTTATAACAAGCTTGAAGTTGTTTTATATATTTTTCTGTTATTTTTTTACTTATTTCACTTTGATATTTTTCTATATAAAAATTTTTAAATACATCGTAAGGGTTTTCTATAATTTCTGCTTTCTTACTTAACTTAATTTGCTTGGATACTTTATTTGCCTTTTTTGCTTGATTAACAACGGAATTACTTTTTTTAGTTTTTATCTCTTTATAGCTTTTTTCTCCAAATATTGAAGATGATATGACTGCTACAGTTAATAAAAAGAAAAGCACAGTTATAATTATTAGAATTCTTATAATGGAAATTTTCTTTTTTGGATTTTCTTTGTTTTCCGTGTTTTTAGTATTATTTCTAAAGCTTTTAAACACGTTTAATATATTCATCTTTATTCCTCATAAGTAATTCTAACTATGAATTGATATTTAGCGTTTTCTTTAAATTGAGAGCCAAACAAATACCTCAATATCGGAATTTTTACTAAAAATGGGAGCCCTGAAGTATCTTTTCTGTTTAGTTTTTGAGAAGAACTTACGAGTATTAGACTTTCGTTCTTTTTCAGTAAAGATACCATTGTAAACTTGTCCTTAGATATATCTGGAAGTTGTATAGTGGTAGTCTGCCCTTGGATAGTAAATCTTTCTGTTTCTAAATTATTTAATTTATTCTTCTCAAAGCTTACATTAACTGAAATTAAATCTTCCTCAAGTTTTTTAGGAACTATAATAAAAGTTGTTCCTTCGTCTATTTTATCCTGTCTGATAGATAAGGAAGGAATTGCAGTTGTTCCTGCTTGTGTTGTTATGTATCCAATCTGTGTCTCTCTTAGATAATTTATTTGTCTTAAGTGTCCAAGGGTTATGGGAAATCCATTGACTACACTAAAACTTTGTGTTTCTATTGTCTTTACATTACCAAATTGCTTTAAAAAGTTTATAAAAAAATTTCCATTACTACCTATAAACCCAAGAGAAAAAGCATTACTTGACCCAAAAGAAAAGCTAGACTTAAAATCTCCTTTCAATAATGAAAAATCTATTCCACTACTAAATTCATCTTTTAACCGAACTGCTATTATTTCAAGTTTTATTTTAATTATATCTGTCATCTTTTCATTAAATTTTTCCAAAAACTCTTCTATTCTTTCTATTTCACTTCTTGTTGCGTAAACAGTTATAACCCCTGAAACAGGCTCAACTACAATTTTCGATTTATTATTTTGAAGAAAGTTTTTTAAAATATTTTCTATTTTTCTTGCAAATTCTATATTTAGTTTATATGTAGAATTTGTAGATGAAGAACCATTTTTATCTGCATAACTTGAGGTTAGTTTCCCTGCAGGTGTAGAAAGTTTATAAAAACGTGTCTGGTATTTGTAAATGTAAATTTTCCCATTTCTTGCCTCATAAGAATAATCCAAAGGAAATAAAACTTGTTGTAGAATTTCTTTTACTTTACCTTTACCTTCAAATGTGACTTTGTCATCTTTATCTGAATTTTCTACGATTACAGGTCTTGAAATTGCAATAGATAAATAGTTTGCAAATGTCTCAATTGTTGCATCTTCTACTTTGAACCATTTGATTTTTTTATTTAAAATATTTAAAGTGAATTTTTGCTTTTTAAAGCCTTTAGATTTTAGATTTTCTATCTGTTCAACCTTTAAAGGTTCCTTTACTTGTTTTATTAATATGTCTAAGCTTTTTGAATTTATATTTGCAAAAGTTGTTGATGTGATTGCCACAATTAAAGGTAAAATTGAAAAATTCTTTAGATTCATATTAAAGCCTCCTTGGCACTACTTAATTCTCTGCTACCTCTATTTTTAGATAATTTTTGTAAACATAACCTTCATCTTTCCCTGCTTTAACCTTATACCAACTACCAATATCTTTTAAAACCTCAACTTCTTCTCCTTGTTTTAATCGTTTTATTACATTACTGGGTGTCTTATATGGATGTCTTCGTAGGTTTAGCTCAAACGGAAGAACATAACCTTTGAGTTTCTTTTTTTTATTTTGTTTCTTTATCTTTTTTATTTCCTTTTTTATTTTGTCTATATCCGCTTTAACTTCCTCTATTTCATTAAATAAATCCTTATTTATTTTGTTTTGTTTTTTTAATTGGTTATTTACTTCTTTAAAGGCTTTCTTTATTTCTATATTTGTCGACAAAGCCCTTTTTACTGCAAATCTATTCTTTTCTATCTTTTTTTTTTGCTGACATGAAATCTTCTTTTTTTACATATTGAGTATTGTGAGAACATGAAACGAGAAC
>DTZN01000215.1 GCA_012961365.1 Hydrogenothermaceae bacterium | reverse complement strand
TTCCACCTTTTCTTCCTCTAGCCATATTAACCTCCTTATATAAAAATGTAAAACCCTTTATTGTTTTAAATATAAAAGTAATGGCTAAAACCGAAAAAGTTTTTTTTACCCCTTTCATCTTTTTCCTCTATTATTGTTATAATTTATTATTCGGTAAACTATTTTTATAGTTTATATTAAAACAAAAACTTATTTGAGGCAAAAATTTATGAAAGTATTAATAGTTTTTGCACACCCTAATAATAAAGATAGCTTTAATAAATCCATTTTAAACTCTACAGTAAATTTTTTATCTAAAGAAAAAATAGATTTTGATTTAATTGATTTATATGCAGAAAAATTTAATCCTGTCCTTGAATATGATGAACTTTATAAAGGGAAAATTGAGGAAAAAGTAATCTCTTATCAAGGGAAAGTAAAACAGTCTGATTTAATAGTATTTATACATCCTTTGTGGTGGTATAACTTTCCAGCAATTTTAAAAGGTTTTATAGATAGAGTATTTTCTTATGGTTTTGCCTATGGAGAAGTAAATGGCAAGATAGAAGGATTGTTAAACGGAAAGAAAGTTTTAATTTTTACAACACTTGGAGAAAGTGAAGAAAAATGCAAAAGTGTTTGTCCCTGTGTATCTAAAACTATTACCAGTATCTTTGAATTTTGTAAGATGAAAGTAGTAGAGCACAAGTTATTTTATGCTATTGAATATATTTCAGATGAGCTTAGAAAAAAATATTTGGAAGAAGTCCCTGAAATTATAAAAAGGGCTTTGGAGGTTAGGTAAAATTGTTTAAATCTATGTTTGATAAGTTAAAAAAAGGTTTAGAAAAAACAAAAAAGCAATTATCTGATACATTTTCAGCGATTTCATTTGGCAGAAAAATAGATGAAAGTCTTTTTGAAGATATAGAAATTGTTTTATTAAAAGCAGATGTTGGAATACAAGCAACAGAGGAAATTATTGAGTTTCTGAAAAAGGAAAGTAAAAAAAGAAAAATTACAGAAGGAGAGCAGTTAAAAGAGTTATTAAAAGAAAAATTAATTGAAATTTTAACTCCTTGCAGTGGAAAGTTAAATTTACTTGGAGAAAACCCAGATGTAATTTTATTTTTAGGGATAAATGGAAGTGGTAAAACAACAACGGTAGGAAAACTCGCTTATCAATTTAAAGAAGAAGGGAAATCTGTTGTCTTAGCAGCAGCAGATACATTTAGAGCTGCAGCAATAGACCAACTTCAAATATGGGCAGATAGAGTTGGGGTTAGAATAATTAAACATAAGGAAGGAGCAGACCCATCTGCAGTTGTTTTTGATGCAATTAGTTCTGCAAAAGCAAAAGGTGATGATATTGTTTTAGTGGATACTGCAGGTAGACTTCATACTAAAGAAAATTTAATGAAAGAGCTTCAAAAAATAAAAAGGACAATAAAAAAATTTTCAGAAAATCAACCTTGTGAAACATTACTTGTACTTGATGGAACTATAGGGCAAAATTCTATTAACCAAGCAAAAACATTTAAAGAAGCGATAGATATTAGTGGTATTATAATTACAAAATTAGACGGAACAGCAAAAGGTGGAGCTTTAATTCCAATTTGTAAACAACTTCAAATACCTATTAAATACATTGGAGTAGGGGAAACAGTAGAAGATTTACAACCATTTGACCCTAAAGCATTTGTTGAAGCAATTTTAGAATAAAAGGAGAAAAAAGATGAAAATAGTAAATCTAAAACATAGGGATTTTACAAAAAATGAGGAACTTCAAAAATTAATAGCAAGGAGTGATGTAGAAGTTGAAGAATATGAAAACACAGTTAAGAAGATAATAAAAGATGTTAAAGAAAGAGGCGATGAAGCAATTATAGAATATACGGAAAAGTTTGATAATGTGAAATTATCACCAGAAGATTTTCAAATTCCCTTTGAAAAGCTAGAAGAAGCATATGAGACAATAGAAGAAAATACTAGATGGGCTTTAGAAGTTGCAGCAGAAAGGGTCAGAGAATTTCATGAAGCACAGGTTGAAAAGTCTTACTTTTTGGAAGAAGAAGGAATGATACTAGGACAAAAAGTTATTCCTATTGAGAAAGCAGGACTTTATGTTCCAGGAGGAAAAGCCGCATATCCTTCTTCTGTAATAATGAATGCTATGCCTGCTTTTGTTGCAGGGGTTAAAGAAATAGTTATGTGCTCTCCAAATCCCAATAAATATACTCTTGCAGCAGCATTTATATGTGGTATAGAGACTGTTTATAGAATTGGTGGTGCTCAAGCTATTGCAGGAATGGCATATGGAACAAAAACTATAAAAAAAGTAGATAAAATTGTTGGTCCTGGTAATATTTTCGTAGCTTTAGCTAAGAAAAATGTTTATGGAGTTGTTGATATAGATTCAATAGCTGGACCTTCTGAAATTCTTGTAATTGCCGATAAAACTGCAAATCCAAAGTGGATAGCGTCAGATTTACTTTCACAGGCAGAACATGATGAACTTGCAGCAGCAATATTGGTTACTAATGATGAAAATTTAGCAGAGAAAGTTCACAATGCAATTTATGGAGAACTTCTCCTTGATATGCCAAGAAGGGATATTATAGAAAAATCTTTAAACAACTACGGATATATATTTATAGTTGATGATATTAAAAAAGCTTGTGAAGTGTCAAATTATATAGCTCCAGAACATCTAGAAATAGTAGTAGAAAATCCATTTGATTATCTAAATGAAATAAAACATGCAGGTGCTATATTCTTAGGAGAATATGCAACAGAACCTTTAGGAGATTATATACTTGGACCTAACCATGTTTTACCTACTGGAAGAACTGCAAGATTTTCTTCTCCACTTGGAGTTTATGATTTTATTAAAAGGTCTTCTGTTATTTATGTATCAAAAGAAGGATTTAAAAGAGTTTCAAAATATGCTTCTGATTTAGCAAAAGCAGAAGGATTATTTGCCCATAAATTAAGTGTGGATATAAGAAAAGAAGAAAATTAAAAAAAGGGGCTTTTAGCCCCATCTTTCTAATCTTCACAAAAAGGTCTTAAGTATTTAGCTCTATGAGGGTGTCTTAATTTCCTTAATGCTTTAGCTTCAATTTGTCTAATTCTTTCTCTTGTTACTCCAAATTTCTTTCCAACTTGTTCCAATGTGTATTCTGTATCATCTTCTAATCCAAACCTATATCTTAAAACTTGCTCTTCTCTTTCTGAAAGTGTAGATAAAACTTCTTCAAGCTGTTGTCTTAATGCCTGTCTTAATACATGTTCTTCTGGAGATAAAACTGTTTTATCTTCAATAAAGTCTCCTAAGTGAGATTCATCATCATCACCAATTGGTGTTTCAAGGGAAATAGGTTCTTGAGAAGTTCTAAGAATTTTCCTTACTTTATCAGCAGGCATTCCAACTTTTTTAGCAATTTCTTCAGGAGTTGGTTCTCTGCCTAATTCTTGAACCATTGAGCGAGCAACTCTAACTAATTTATTAATAGTTTCAATCATATGAACAGGTATTCTTATAGTTCTTGCCTGGTCTGCTATTGCTCTTGTGATAGCCTGTCTAATCCACCATGTTGCATAAGTTGAAAATTTATAACCTTTTTTATAATCAAACTTATCAACAGCTTTCATTAAACCTATATTTCCTTCCTGTATAA
>DTZN01000214.1 GCA_012961365.1 Hydrogenothermaceae bacterium | reverse complement strand
CGTATGAAACTCATCGCTGACTTGTTTCATAAGGAGACCATATATTCTTCATCACCTTTAACTAATAAATCTAAAAGATATATTTGGAAACTTTGTTGAATAAATTCCTCGTCAATATCTTTGATATTTTCATCATTATATTTTTCTAGTCTATCAATATCTTTGATGTCTTCATCTCTATACTTTTCTAGTCTGTCAATATATTTAATATTTTCATCTCTATATTTTGTTAATCTATCAATATCTTTGATGTTTTCATCTCTATACTTTTCTAGTCTATCAATATTTTTGATGTTTTCATCAGCTAAAATATTTTCCCTCTCTTTTTTGGGTATTTTTCTAGTTATGATAGCTTTTAAATATTTAGGATTAATATTAAAATTAACTTCTTTTAATACATCTAATAATTTTATACCTTCGTAATATGGAATTAACTTTGCTTCCTTAATTTTCCCACCAATTCTTATTGGTGCATAAATTTTATCAGGATAAAAATAAACTATATCCATAGGTTTAAGTTTTATATCTTTTTTCTTATTTAATATATCTTGAGGTTTAAAGTTAATTACTTTATAAGTATACGTATTGTTATTTTCTTCCCTTCTAACAATTTCAGCATAATATAGGTTTGTATCAATAAGGAGTTGTTTAGAATCAAACACATCGGATAGTTTCATATTAGGTTTATAAGCATATACACCAGGGTATTTAATGGCACCTTTTAAAACTATAGAATTTTCAAATTTATTAAAATCAACAGATTTAACATCACCAAATTTATAAAATCTAATTGTATCTAAAGGCTTTAGTTTTAAATTATACTTACCATCAATAACATCTTGAGGAGAGAATGTCATGTATATAGGTGGTTTACCTTCTTCTTTTCTAATAATTTCAGCATAATATAGGTTTGTATCAACATACGGATTAGCTTTTAAAATTGCATCTCTTAGTGTTTGCGTAGTTTCAACAGAATAGTTTCCAGGGTACTTTATATAACCTTCTATTGTGACTGCATTTTCCACGATTTGTGGTATTTTTTCAGTTTTTATACAATCTCCATCTAATAATTTTGAATTTAAAAATTCTTTATTATCTAAAGTTCCTTCTAAAATTTTAAGGTTGTTATTTTCATATCTATAAATTTTAATATTGTATGCATAAATATTAGCTAAAAATCCACCTGCTAAATCTATTAGTGTTTTTATATTATCTTCTCCATCTTTTAGTTCATATATAGCAGGTCTTTTTACACTACCATAAATCGCACTTGTTTTTCCTATAGGATTAACATAAATAGTGTCTCCTTCCTTTAATCTAACTTTTATAGGTTTTCCTTTGATTAAAAGTTCATATAAATCTATCTTTATTTCATTTCCATTATTCCTTGTTAAAATAATTTCTCTTAAACTTCCATTCTTTGAAACTCCTCCTGCCAAAGCTAAAGCATCAATTATAGATAAAGTTGAGTTAACTAAAATAACTCCCGGATTATTAACATATCCAGAAACATATATAGGGAATTCCCTAATTTTTCCTAAGGATAATTCTAGTTTAAAATTTTTAAACTTTTTTGCAAATTCATCATATAGCAGATTTTTAACTTCTTTTATAGATAGTCCCCAAACATAGAAAACTCCTAGATGAGGTATATAGATTTTACCTTCCCTATCTATTTTTAATGAATAAAACCCTTGCAATTTTAAAATATCAATAGGATCCCCCCATAAATAGAGAAAAATAGAATCATTTGGTCCCAGAATATATTCATCACCTACAGAGCCGATGTTATAAACTTTATAATTCTCAAAAATTTTATAACCAAATTGTTTTAATTTTATTTTGCCATTTTCTATCCTTAAGTTATATAATTTCTCTATTGGCGATATATCAGTATCTTTATTTTCAATGCTAACATCTTTATTTTGTATATTATCTATACTTTGTGTATTTTGTATTAATTTTAGCTCAGATTTATATTTCTGTAGATATAAAATATCTTGCTCATTAGTATTCATTGAATTGTTAACTCTAGAATTTTCGATACCAAATGCTAATTTTAATGTTGCAAAAATAATTAATAGTGTGAAAAATATCCTTGCATACTTCAAAGTATTTACCTCGCCAAATTGTTAAATTTTATGATATTTATATTTTAGTCTTATATATATTATACAAATAAAAGGAGGTAAAAGTTTGAAAGCTTCAAATTATTTTATACCTACACTAAAAGAAACACCTTCAGAAGCAGAAGTTCCTAGTCATATATATTTGGTTAGAGGAGGTTTTATCAGACAACTTGCTGCAGGACTTTACGAATATTTACCTCTTGGTTTTAGAGTGTTAAAAAAAATAGAAAATATAATTAGAAAACATATGGATGAAACAGGAGCTTTAGAGGTTTTACTTCCAATTTTAACTCCTTCAGAGCTTTGGCAAGAAACAGGGAGATGGGAAGTGTATGGAAAAGAATTATTCAAAGTTGAAGATAGAAAAGGAAGGCTTTTTGCCTTAGGACCAACACATGAAGAAACAATTACAGATTTAATTAGAAAAAATATTCGTTCTTATAAAGATTTACCTAAAAACTTTTATCAGATACAAACAAAGTTTAGAGATGAAGCTCGTCCAAGGTATGGTCTTATAAGAGGTAGAGAGTTTTTAATGAAAGATGCTTATTCTTTTGATGTATCTGAAGAAATGGCAATTAAATCTTACGAAATAATGAAAAAAGCTTATAAAAAAATTTTCGATGAGCTTGGATTAGATTATTTAATGGTTGAAGCAGATACAGGAGCAATTGGTGGTAAGTTTTCCCACGAATTTGTAGTAAAGGCTGCAAACGGAGAAGCACATATTGTTTACTGTGAAAAGTGTGAATATGCTGCAAATGTAGAAGCAGCAAAATATGAATTTGAACTTGATAAACTACCACCTGAAAAGGAAAAACCTTTAGAAAAGGTCCATACTCCAAAAGTTTCATCTGTAGATGATGTAGCTAAATTTTTAGGTGTAGATACTAAAAAAATAGTTAAAACCCTTGTTTACATATTATCAGATGGAACTGCTATAGCAGTATTAATAAGAGGAGACAGGGAGTTAAATGAAACTAAACTTATAAACCACTTCAATATTTTAGATGCAAGACTTGCAACTTCCAAGGAGCTTGAAAAAATGGGAATAGTTGAAGGTTTTGTTGGACCTATTGGACTTGATATTCCTGTTTATGCTGATGTATCTGTAAAAGACTTACATAACTTTGTAGTAGGTGCAAATGAAAAAGATTATCACTATATAAATGTTAATATTCCAAGAGATTTTAAACCTATAGAATTTGTAGACTTTTCTACTGCAAAGGAAAATGACCCTTGCCCAAATTGTAAATCTCCATTAAAAGAAACAACAGGGCTTGAAGTTGGGCATATATTTTTACTTGGAACTAAATATTCAGAAGCTATGAAAGCATATTTTGTTGATAAAGACGGAAAAGAAAAACCAATAATAATGGGTTGTTATGGTATTGGAGTAAGTAGGCTTATGGCTGCTGCCGTTGAGCAAAACCATGATGAAAATGGTATTATCTGGCCAGAAAATATTGCTCCGTTTAAGCTACATATACTTGCCTTAAATATGAAAGATGAAAAAATAAGAGAAGTTGCAGAAAGGATATATAATTTAGCAAAAGAAAAAGGTATAGAGGTTCTTTATGATGATAGAGATATGTCTGCAGGAGCTAAATTTAAAGATGCAGACCTTATAGGTATTCCTCATAGAATAGTTGTTGGAAGAGGAGTTAAGAATAAAATTGTAGAATACCAGCATAGAAAAGACCAACAAAAACAAAGTATTTCAATTGAAAATATAGAAAATTTCTTTGAGGAACTGGTTTGATGAAAAGTTTATAGAAAATTTTGCTTTTTAAAACCCATTGCTTTAGTAATAGTATACAAAAAACACATCAAGGATAAGGCTTATTTGCTTTCAAACAAACTCCCTCTGTGAAGCCCTTGACTTTAGTCAAGGGTAGTTCACAATAAATTAACCACCAGATATTGCATTTACTACCTTTATATCATCTTCTGGGAATATATATTCATCTTCAGAAATAATTTCACCATTTTTAGCTATAAAAGCATACTCAGGAGAAAGTTTTAGTTCATTTAGTATATCAATAGCCTTTACTTTGTCTTTATTTATTTT
>DTZN01000213.1 GCA_012961365.1 Hydrogenothermaceae bacterium | reverse complement strand
TCCAATTTATTGGAGAGTAGTTCACTACGTCTTGAACCGATACAAGTGTTTGACTTTAAAATCTAAAATGTTTAAATTTACTTAATGTAAATTTTATGATTATTATGGTTGGAGATTAAAATTGAAGCATTTAACGAAAGAGCAAATTGAAGAGATAAAAGATATTCTTCTTAATTGGAAGAAGCAAATCTTAGAAGATGCTAAAGAAAACATAGGAGAACCTCTTTCTTACGAAGGTGGAGATGAAATAGATAGGGCAGATACTGAAGCTGAAAGGTTCTTAACTCTTCGTATGCTTGATAAGGAAAGAAAATTACTGAAAAAAATAGAGTATTCTTTAGCTAAGATAGAGGCTGGAACTTATGG
Source organism: Hydrogenothermaceae bacterium (assembly GCA_012961365.1). Taxonomy (GTDB): domain Bacteria; phylum Aquificota; class Aquificia; order Aquificales; family Hydrogenothermaceae; genus Hydrogenothermus. The sequence goes on along the minus strand of DTZN01000213.1, from coordinate 4,707 downwards.
ATTGTGTGAAATGTGTGATACTGAAATTCCATTTGAAAGGCTAAAAGCAAGACCTGTTGCCAACCTTTGTATAAAATGTAAAGAAATCCAAGAAGAAAATGAGTAATTAAGGAAAAATGAAAACAATAAAAGATTTTATAAAAGCAAAAGAAAACAGACAAAAAATAACAATGATTTCTTTATATGAGTTTTGGTCTGCAAAAATATGTGAAGAAGCAGAAATCGATTGTATTTTAGTAGGTGATTCTGCTGGTATGGTTGTTGCTGGATATGACTCAACTTTACCTGTTAATTTAGATGAAATTATATATCATGCGAAAGCTGTTAGAAGAGGTGCCCCAAACACATTTGTAGTTGTTGATATGCCATTTCTAACTTATCAAATAAATGCAGAAAAAGCCTTAGAAAATGCAGGAAGAATTATGAAAGAAACAGGAGCCAATGCTGTTAAAGTAGAAGGAGGAGAAGAAATAGCCCATATAATAGAAAAGCTGATAAATGCAGGAATTCCAGTAATGGGTCATCTAGGTCTTACTCCTCAATCTGTTCATGCTCTTGGTGGTTATAAAGTTCAAGGAAAAACAGAAGAAGACCAAAAAAGAATTATAAAAGATGCAAAAATTTTAGAACAAATAGGAATTTTTTCTCTTGTTTTGGAAGCAGTTCCTAAAAAATTAGCAAAGGAAATAACAAATTTTTTAGATATTCCAACAATTGGAATTGGTGCTTGTAATGAAACAGATGGTCAAGTTTTAGTTTTTCACGATATGATGGGTTTTTTTGATAAATCTCCTAAGTTTGTAAAAAGATATGTAGAAGGTAAAAAACTATTTTTAGAAGGTTTAAAAACTTTCAAAGAAGAAGTTCAAACAGGAAAATTTCCTTCAGATGAGCAGTGTTATAAGTAAAGATTTATCTTTAGCTGTTTCATATCTTAAAAATAACAAAATTATTGTATTTCCTACAGATACTTTATATGGAATTTTAGCTAATGCCCTTTGCAAAGAATGTGTTGAAAAAGTTTATAAAATAAAAAAGCGAACTCCAAGCAAACCTTACTTAATTCTTATAAAAAATTTGGAAGATTTAAAACATTTCGATGTTAAACTTTCAAAAATAGAAAAAAAAGTTTTATTGCACAAAGGAATTACAGTAATTTTAGACTTAAAAAACTCATCAAAATGGGAATATTTACACAGAGGAACAAAGACTTTAGCTTTTAGAATTCCAAAAGAAGGTTTAATTTTAAAACTTTTGCAAAAATTAAATTTTCCAGTAATAGCTCCAAGTGCAAATCCTCAAAATTTAATACCTGCTAGTGATATAAACGATGCTTATGAGTATTTTAAAGATAATATAGACCTTTACTTTGATGCTGGAAAAATAAAAAATAGAAAACCTTCTAGTATAGTAAAATTTGAAAACGAAAAACCTTTAATTATTAGAGAAGGAACTATTTCTTATAAAGAAATTTTAGAAATTATTCAAAGAAAACAGGATTAGTTATAGCAGCTATATCAAAACTAAAAAATAAATTTAGAAAATTATACTTGTAATCAAATACTACAAATTGATAGTATCCTGCAGATTTTGGGATTATTGAAAAACTTCCTTTATAATAGTTTTTAAGTTTACCGTTTATATAAACTGCCGTTATATATCTTGGATTTACAGAAAAATAAATTATTGGGTTTTTATCTATTTTTATAAGACTTCCAAATGTATAAACTTTATCTTTTGTTTTTACTATGAAGTTTATATTTGGGTCTTTATAAAAATACACATAAGAATGACCATTGTTGATTGCATTTAAATAAATTGATTTTTTCTTGTAAAATAAGTCATGGTCTTTTTTTGTATATATAATATTTTTTATTAAATTTATTTGATAATTAATATCAGGATAGGTAAATTTTTGATTATCTTTTACAAATTTTTCTTCAATAAATGCTTCATTTTTACCTACAAAACATATATCTTTAACAGGGTCAAACTGGGAAAAAATTGTATATTTTTCTATATTTTTGTATTTGTAATAAAAGGCTGTTTTTTTGTCTATATTATAAAAAAGTAAAAATTTTAAATTTCTGATTTTTGATAAAAATCCTTCTTTTTGTTTTTTTATTGAAAAAAAGGATTTACATTTTATATCTTTTAAAATAAATATATGTTTGTCATTAAATTTCCCTTCAAAGTAAACAGGAGTATCTTTATCTAAAAATACTATTAAATTTTTTCTTTTTAGATTTTTTAGGTCCTCCCTTGAAATTAAAGAGTTTTTATGGTTATCTGCTAAAACTCCAAAAACTATATCCTTTTTTATAAAAGGAGATGTTAATTTATGCAAATTTTGAGTCTTTAAATTGCTTATATAAATAGCTGGAGATATTTCTTCAAGTATGTATAAAAAAAATAAAACAAATAATAAAACCAGGAAGAGAGGAAAAACCCTCCCTTTCCGTTTTGTTTTTTGCATATTTTATCTTCCTATTATACCTTCTGTTGGAGAAGATGCAGATGCATACATTTTTTTAGGAATTCTTCCTGCAAGGTATGCAAGTCTACCTGCCTTTACGGCATACTTCATTGCAACTGCCATTTTTATAGGGTCTTTAGCCTGAGCTATTGCTGTATTCATTAAAACTCCATCTACTCCTAGTTCCATAACTATTGCTGCATCTGAAGCTGTCCCAATTCCTGCATCAACTATAACTGGTATGTTTACTGCTTCTTTTATAAATAAGATATTGTAAGGATTTTGAAGTCCAAGACCTGAACCTATTGGGGCTGCTAAAGGCATTACTGCGGCACAACCTATTTCTTCAAATTTTTTAGCCATAACTGGGTCATCTGTTATGTATGGTAAAACTGTAAATCCTTCTTTTACTAGTATTTCAGCAGCTTTTAAAGTTTCTATCATATCTGGATAAAGGGTTTTTTGGTCTCCGATAACTTCTAATTTTACAAACCCATGTCCTAATGCTTCTCTTGCTAATTTTGCTGTAACTACTGCTTCTTCTGCAGTATAGCAACCAGCAGTATTAGGTAAAATCATAACTTTAGAAGTATCTATGTAATCAAGAAGATTTGGCTCATCTGGATTTGTTATATTAACTCTTCTAACAGCAACAGTTATCATTTCTGCACCAGAAGCCTCTGTTGCTTTTGCTGTTTCTTCAAAGTCTTTATATTTTCCTGAACCAACGATAAGCCTAGATGTAAACTCCTTGTCGCCTATTACTAGCTTATCATCTTTAAAAAATTGCTCCTCATTAAACATTTAATACCTCCTATAAATAGATTTTATAAAAATTTTATCAAATATAAATTGTTTCGCCATATTTTACTATGTGAGATTTTACATTTAATTCATTTTTTAGTTTATCCTTGAAAGCTTTCATTACCTCTTTTTCACCATGAATAAGGTAAACTGTTTGAAGTTTATCTAAAGAACCTTTCAGCCAATCAAATAAAACTGGCTGGTCTGCATGAGAAGAAAATCCGTTTATTGTGTAAATTTTTGCCTTTACTGCAATTTCTTCGTTATATATTCTTACGGTTTTAGCTTTGTCTATAATTTGTCTTCCTAATGTTCCTTTTGCTTGATATCCTACAAAAATAATACTACTTTCTTTTCTCCATAAATTATGTTTTAAATGATGTTTAATTCTTCCTCCGCTGCACATTCCACTTCCAGCTAAAATTATTGCTCCTTCTGTAATTTCATTAATTTTTTTTGACTCTTCTACAGTTTGTGTAAATTCTAAATACGGAAAAACAAAGGGATTTATTCCCCTCTTTATTAAATTTTGAGTTTCATCATTAAAAGCTTCAGGAAATTGTAAAAATATTTTTGTTGCTGAAATTGCAAGGGGACTATCTAAAAACACTCTACACCGTGGTAGAATACCTTCATCATACATTTGCCTTAAAACAAACAAAATTTCTTGAGACCTTTCAAGTGCAAAAGTAGGGATTACTATGTTTCCCCCATTTTTAAAAGATTGCAAAATAGCATTTTTAAATTCTTCTATTGTTTCTTCTAAAGTTTTGTGTTTCCTATTTGCATAAGTCGTTTCAACATAAACAATATCTGCATTTTTTAATGGTTCTATAGGTTTTATTATTAACCTTTTCTTTAATCCTAAATCACCACTAAAAACAATGGTTTTTATTTGATTTTCTTCCTTTATTTCAAACTTTACAAAAGCAGAGCCTAAAATATGCCCTGCATCAAAAAAGGTTATTTTTATATTATCTGTAATATAAAAAGGTTGATGATAATCTAGTTCTATTTTAAAGAATTCCATTGCATCGTAGACGTCATCTTCATAGTAAATAGGCGGCTTTACATCTTCAGGATTTCCTCGCCTTAGTGCTTTTTTATATTGAGTTTTATATTCTTCAAGCATAACTCTAGCAGAATCCAAAAGCATAATTCTAGCTATCCTTTTTGTTGCTTTTGTAGAGATAATTTTTCCCCTAAAACCGTGTCTAACAAGCTTTGGAACTCTACCTATATGGTCTATATGGGCATGGGTCAGTATGAGATAATCAATCTTTCTAGGGTCAAATGGAAATGGGTTGTAGTTTTTATTTTCATCTAACCCCTGAAACATTCCACAATCAACAAGGATTTTTAATTTGCCTACTTGAAGCAAATGACAAGAACCAGTAACCCCTTCTGTTGCTCCAAAAGATTGAATT
>DTZN01000212.1 GCA_012961365.1 Hydrogenothermaceae bacterium | reverse complement strand
GTTTGCCGATAGCATTTCCTGATTACATGTAAACTCTACATCCAGCATCTGGAACACTTGCCGAGGAGTTGAAGGAGAAGTGGCTAGAGTATCGTGGCAAAGTGTTGCAATTTCCAAGCTTATTTTATTATCTCTTTTTATAATATCTCTACTTGCTATGTATCCTTTCTCTCTTAATTTCCTCCTTTTTCTGTTCTTCTCTTACTTTCTTCTTTTCTTCCTTTTCTTTTTCTACTACTTTTTTCTTCTGGAAATTCTACTACTAATACCTTACCTAAATCTTTTACTATACCTTCATTCTTTAATTCACTAGTACTTTCTTCAGAAATAACAATTTCAGGACTTTCTTCTTTATGAATTTTTTCTAAATCTGCAATATTAAAAAATTCTAAATTGTATGTAAAAATAACATTAATATTCTGGTTTAATTCATGCTCGTAATAGGTTATTTTGCATGTATACAAATTCTCGAACTCGAAATTCTTATAGCAAGGTGTATATTGAAACTCCCCCTGTTTTTTATAATAAACTTTATTATCGGGTGTTTCATACTGGATTAATAAGGTAGGTTCGTTTGCAATTTTTACTGTAATGGTCTTTGTATATGAAGTTAACTGTGGAGGAGGCTCAGGAGGGTAAACAGGTTCATCAATTTGAGGAGCCTCATTTATAGGTTCAGGAGGGTGGACAGGCTCATCAATTTGAGGAGGTTCATTTATAGGTTCAGGATTTGTAACTTGAGTAGTTTCACTGTCAGTTTTTTCATTAGAACTAGTAGTGCCTCCTCCTCCACAACTAACTATTAACACTTCAAGTATCACAAGCATAAAAAATAACACTCTCATCATTCCTCCGAACCTCATGTTTATGGGGCTTTAGGATACATAGTTCTAATTTCTACTTTTTTACCTGAAGGATCAATAAAAAGTCTAAGTCTAACTATAACTTTACTAGTTTTATATATCCTAAGTTTGTACTGGGCAGGATTAAATGCAAAAGCTTCAATTTTATTATCTTTTCCCAAATCTATTTCTATTTCTTCCTCTAAGATCTTTTCTTTATTTTTCAAAATATCTTTAAATTTTTCACCTATGAGTTTTTTTTCAACGATTTCAAAAGCTTTTTTAAAATCTTCCCACTTAAGAAATTCAGTATGAATTTTAATTTTATCGTTAATTTTAATTTTATCGTTGTTGGAAGAAGAAATACTTTTAATAATTTTTTTATTTGTATCAGAGCGTGAAATGTTAACTCTTTCTACAACATGAATTTCAGGATGTGAAACCTTTTGATAGAATTTATCAATAAACTCTATTATTTTAGAGTCTTTAACTTTATTTTGAAGTATTTTCTCTATAGCTTTAGGGTCAAAGCTGTTTTGTATAAAGGTAAGATTAAGATCATCATATTTCTTTCTATACATTTCTATAAATTTTCCCATATTATTAATTATTTCCTTGATAGTTTTCTCATCAAAGCCAATTTCTTCAGCTATTTTCTCAATTTCTTTTTTAAGATACTCTTTATAAATTTTAATATCTTCATCATTAACTTCATCAAAACTAACTTTTTTAAAACCCAGATTTTTATAAACATTTCTGATTTTGTATGGCCTCGTTGTTAACTTCCGCAAAACTCTAAAGGCTTTTAAACTTTCCGTTGACAGAGAAATTTTTCTTAATTTTTTATGGGATTTTACAATGGCTTTTATTCCCTGAATACCAGTTTTCCTGAAGATATAGTTATTCTCTATAATCGATGTTTTTTCTTTAGGAAGATATTCTATGTTGAATGTGCAGAATCTTTGAAATATTTGTGAAAATTCATCAGTAGGATTTTCCTGGCAAACTTTGTTTGTAATATCTATACTTTTTCCATAAATTGTCCTTAAATATGCATATTCTAAACTGTTGTTTACCTTATATGAAAATTCATAATCTATCGATACGGTATATAAGTTTAGAAGGTATATTTTCTTTTTACCAGCTGATTCTGTATAAATGTACATATATGGATCTATAATTTCCACATCAAGAATTCTCTCATCTTGAGATATAGCTTCCAGTTTTCTTATTGTATTTTCCTTTTGTTCACCTATAACTTTTTCTACATAATCATTAACTAATACTCCACTGTACTTTACTATTACTGGCATGGTATATGCATTATTCAGAAACATGGAAAGAATGTGAATAGATTCGTTATTATTTCCATAAAGTTGTTGCTTATCATTAAACAAGTTTATAAAATTTTCAAAGGGATAAAACCCCTGGAAAGGAACATATATAGAATCTATGGAGCAGATTTCCGTTTTCTTACATTCATTATAAAGCATCAAAGCATAATAGAAATTGGGAAAAATTTTTAAGTTAGTATTTACAATGGCTTGATTGACTTGAGATAGTTTTTTCACAATGAGCTCAAAATAACTTGAGTCTATTTTTACATCTGAACTTTGAATTACTTTTGCTAATGGTTTTTCGGAAGCTATAAGGAAGTAATTAAATACTGGAATATCTGTTGTTAGCATTTGAATATGGTCATTTAATTGAATCTTTATTTTTAGCATTTCTTTATTTGCTTCCGTTTCTGTATCGTAAACATACTGGTTCAGTTCACAGACTTCTGCACTTGTATATATGAGTTTTATAGGATTTACATACACATATATCTTTGTATTTAAGTTTTCACTGAGTTCCTTTATACACTGTGAAACATCAATTTCTATAGATGGATTAATTAAGTTGGAGAATGATATACGTAAATTATCAGAACACAGTGTTACCATATCTTGTTCTGATAAAAGATAATAATATAAATTATCTTGATTTAGGGATAGAGTATAAAAATATAAAGAGTTAGTAGATATAAAAGTATAAATCATCGATCCAATAGAACACCCAACTCCTGCTCCTATTATACCACCAAAAATTGCACCAATAGCACCTCCTGCTAAGCAAGCAGAAATATCTCGTATATAATCCTTTTCAAAGTATCTTAATATGCATAAATTTCCATAACGTTTTTTAGCTGCTTTTATTACTCTTATATTTGATATATCTCCTACTAATACATCTAAACCTGTGCCTGGGATAATACCTGCTAAGAAAT
>DTZN01000211.1 GCA_012961365.1 Hydrogenothermaceae bacterium | reverse complement strand
CACAGCTGAAAGCCAGCTCCACAGGCTTTAGCTTGGACAGTTCCTACCCTACCGCTTGTTAGGTGAGCGACCCCTCTGTTATTCCTTTTATTATTTTAACGTATATTAGCGATTAAAAACAAACTATTTAAGGAGGATTAAAAGCGAAATTTATCCTAACAAAAAGATAGTTTTTCACGAAAAAAATGAACTAAGATAAAGAAAAGTTTATAATATAAATTAAAGAGATTAAAATAATTAAAGAATTACTTTTTAGACATATTAGACAAAGTTTTTCTTTATGGAGGTTATAGGAATGGTAAAAAATAAGGTAATTCCTAAAAATGTTGAATCACCTTTTAAGATTAATGAGCTGTTTTTCTCAAAAACAAATTTAAAAGGAATTATTCTAGATAGTAATGAAGTGTTTTACAAGGTAGCAAAATACTCTTCAGAGGAACTTATTGGTAAACCTCATAATAAAGTCAGACATCCAGATATGCCTAGAATAGTTTTCAAAATGCTTTGGGATTTTATTCAAAATGATAAGCCATTTGCAGGATATGTAAAAAATATGGCAAAAGACGGTTCTTACTACTGGGTTTTTGCTGTTGTTGTTCCAGTTTATGATGATAATGGGGATAAGGAAAAATATATATCAGTTAGAATAAAACCAACATCTCATTTGTTTACCGTAGTTAAAAACTTATATAAAAAGCTAAAAGAAATAGAAGAACAAAATAATGGTTCAATGGAAGAGTCTTACAAGGAACTTATAGAATCACTAAAAGCTATGGGATATTCAGATTATGAAACATTTATGGTTGATGCTCTTATAGAAGAACTAAAAGATAAAGATGAGCACCTAAATAAAGAAATACCAAAAGAAAGCTTTTCTGGCGATATTTATAAAATGTATGAAATTTACAAAGATGCAAAAAAAATAGAATCTATATATAAAACTACTTTCCAGAAAGTAAACTCATTTGTTAATTTAGAAAAAGAGCTTGGAAGTAAATTTAAGTATATATATGAGATAACAGATGAGTTATCTCTTATTGCATTAAACTCATCTGTAGAAAGTTATAAACTAGGTTCAACAGGAGCTTCTTTCTTCGTAGTTTCTTCTGAAATAAAAAAAGATTCAGAAAGAATAGGAAAACTAGTAAATGGACTAAGAAATGATATGAAGGGACTTTTAGACATTGTTCGTCAGTTTGTTTTATATACAAATATTTCTAAGCTTGAAATATTTGCAATTATATACTTTATAAATGAACTTGTTGAAGACCATGAAAGAGGACAAGCTTTATCTAAGAATAATGTAGAAAACTTAATAGACTTACTTAAAACTTTAAAACACTCTGCATCAAAAACTATAAAGCTTTCTATCTCTTTAGATAATTATTTAAATAAAACTTTAAATTACATAGACGAGATTGAAAATATAATCAAAGAATTACACTATATACAATTAAATGGTCTTGTTGAATCTGCTAGGCTTGGAGAACAAAAGTTCTCAATCATATTCAACCAAGTTAAAGAACTTGTAGAAAATACAACAAAATTAATAGAAGAAATACTTCCTATAATTAAACATTCTTTAAAGGAAGCTGGAGATATTGAATATAATACTACAAAGATTAGAAATTATATTAATCAAATGCTAAAGGTTTATAGTTAAAATCGGAGCGTAGCTCAGGCGGTAGAGCACTGGCATGGGGGGCCAGAGGTCGGCGGTTCAAGTCCGCTCGCTCCGATTTTATATATAATTTTTTATATGGTTAAATCCTTTTTCTGTTATTACTCTACCTTTTGGAGTTTTAATAATAAATCCAATTTTTATAAGATATGGTTCTATAACCTGTTCTATTGTATCTTGTTTTTCTGATAAAGCTATACAAAGGTTTTTTATCCCTGTTGGTTTTCCTTCAAAATTAAAAGCTAAAATTTTTAAATATTCTCTGTCTTTAAAATCTAAACCATACTCATCAATACCTAAAAACTCAAAGGCTTCTAAAACAAGTTTTAAATCTATTTTTTCTTTGTTTTTTACAACGGCAAAATCTTCTATTCTTTTTATTAATCTATTTGCAATTCTTGGAGTTCCTCTACTTCTTTTTGCTATTTCTAAAGATGCTTCATTTGTTATTTTAATTTTAAGCTTTTCTGCTGATTTTTTTATAATTTTAGATAAAGAGTTTTCATCGTAAAAATCAAATTGCAAAATTATCCCAAATCTGGAAAGCAAAGGAGAAGAGAGCAGTCCTGTCCTTGTTGTAGCTCCTATTAGAGTAAATTTGGGAATATCTAAACGAATAGTTTTTGCAGACCTGTCTTTTCCAATAAGTATATCTATTTTAAAATCTTCCATTGCAGAGTATAATAACTCTTCAACAGACTTATTTATTCTGTGTATCTCATCGATAAACAGAACATCTCCATCCTCTAAAGATGTTAAAATTCCTGCTAAATCTCCTTTTTTGTTTAAAATTGCCCCTGTAGTTGTGATTATGTTTGTATCTAACTCTTTTGCTATTAAGTTTGCAAGTGTTGTTTTGCCAAGTCCTGGTGGTCCAGTAAATAAAATGTGGTCTAAGGGTCTTTTTTTCTGTTTACTTGCTTGTATAAATAGTTTTATCTGCTGTTTAACTTTTTCCTGTCCTATAAAATCTAGTAAACTTTTTGGTCTTAAGTTTAATACATTTTCGCTCATCTAATCGCAAAACTCTAAAACTAAATTTTCTAAAGATGTGTGTATATTTTCATATAAAACTTTTTGCTTATATTCAAGCTTATATAAAGCTTTTATTAACCATATTAGCTCTTCTTCTGATAAATTTTTTGCAAGATTTAAAATTGTTGTTTGTTGTGGTTTGTAGGTTAACCCTAATTTTGCAAATATTTCTGATACTGGCATTTTCTTTTTTTGAAAATTCTTAAATAAAAGTAGTCTATTTGCATAGGTTAATATTAAAGACTGTATTTCAAATGGATGTATTTCTTGGGAAAATAATTTTTTTAGTATAGCTATGCTTTCTTTTGATTTTCTAAAAAATAAATCCACAAATACAAAAACACTAACTTCAGGTGAAACAGTTATAACTGCATCTATATCTTCTTTTGTTATTATTTCTTTTTCCCATGTATATAAGAGTAGTTTTTCTATTTCTTGCTTTGTAGCATATAAATCTTTTGGTAATTTTGAAACTAAATATTTTAAATCTTGAAGGTTAATTTGCTTTTCACTGTTTTTTAGTTTCTTATACACTGACATTTCAAACGCTTTTGGTGTTAATTTTGGAGAATTTATAACTGTTGATATACTTAAAATTGTTTTTAAAGGCTGTTTTGCTTGAGGTTTTTCCTTTAAGGATATTAAAAATATCTTATTTGGTAAGTTTATCTTTTTTAAAAATTCCAAAAATTCTAACTTCTCATTTTTGCTTAAATTTGATATGAAACTGTCAATATCCCAAATAGTTGCTTCATTTCCTTCTGAAAATAAAGCTCCTGATGTAAAAACCTCTTTTATTTCTTTAAGACTTGTTTCATCTCCCCAAAAAAAGTGAAAATCTTTGTTTTTTGATTTAAACTTTTCAATAAATTGCTTTTTTAGTAAATTTTCGGCTCCATAAATAAAAATAACTGGTTTTAACTGTAGTTCATCTTTAGACTTTTTTATAAGCTGAATTATGTTATACTGGCTCATAATCTCATTAAAATATCAAAAATTCTTATTTGTAATAGTTTTGCAAGTTCTTCAACTGCATATCTTTTTTCTATATCTGCCCTTAAACCTGTCCCGAAATATTGGGTTGTTTCTATAATTTCCTCTTGTTTTATAAGATTTCCTTCTTTATTAAAAATTTCAACTTTTAATCTAATTTTTACCTTATAAACATTGGCTCTTTGAGCCCTAGAATATCCAACTGGATAAAAACTAAAATTTAAAACTGTTATTTTCATGTCAATATTTTTTTTGTAAGAACAATCTAATTTATTTTTTGTAGCAATAATGCTATCTAGAATATACCTGTTTAATGTATCTAAAAAAGTTGGTTGTGAAAAGTTAATAATAATATCATCTACACATATTTTTAAATTTTTTTGATTAAAATCGACCTTTTTATATCCACATGAAATAAAAAACAAAAAAATGGCTAAAATTATAGGCATTTAACTTTTTCCCTTAGTTTTTCTTCTACAAATTTTGGAACCATTTTAGATACATCACCATTATGTAAAGCCACATCTTTAACTATTGAAGAACTAATATGGATTAGTTCTTGAGAAGGCATCATAAAAAATGTTTCTACCTTATCTAAATTAAAATTTGTCATTGCAACTTGAAGCTCATATTCAAAATCTGTAAAAAGCCTAACTCCTCTAATTACTATATTTGTGTTGTGTTTCTTCATAAAATCTACTAGAAGAATATCAAAACCTTCCACTATTACTCTATCTTTATATTCTTTTAAAGAGCTTTTTATCATATATACTCTTTCTTCCAACGTAAACATAGGTTTCTTCCTTGGATTTTCTGCTACTGCAATAATAACTGTTTCAAAAATTTTTAATGCCCTTTTCACTATGTCTAAATGTCCATTATGAAATGGGTCAAATGTCCCTGGATAAACACAGGTTTTCTGTATCATATTACCTCCTAAAATTTATTAATTAAATATACCAAAAAGATAAAATAGTATCTCCGTATTTTTTTTCCTTGTCTGCATAAAAATTCATATTTGAACGGTGCTCTAAAATAAATACTCCTCCCTCATTTAAATGTTTTTTTGCTTCTTTAATTAACCTATCATAATTTTTATAATTGTAAGGTGGGTCTGCAAATATTACATCAAAAGTTTCTTTTGTATTTTTCAAAAATTTAAGTACATCTATAGGAAATACCTTAAAATCTTTAGATATTTTTGAAACTTTTCTTTTTATATCTGACGCTCTTTTTTTTCTATTTCTACAAAATAAACAGGCTTAGCTCCTTTTTTTAATGCAGTAATACCTATTTCTCCTGTTCCTGCAAATAAATCAAGAAAGAAAATATCTGATACATCATATAAAATATTAAAAAGTGCTTGTCTAACCTTCGATGATGTAGGTCTTAAATCTCTCATAGATACTCCAATATAAGCCGAAAGTTTTATATAATTTTAAAATATAGGAGGAAAAAATGAGATTGGTAATATTGTTTTTAATGTTTTTTATAAATTTATCTTTTTCTAAAGAGTTTTTACTGGATAATATTATTTATAAAAAATTAAATAAATTTGAAAAAGAAAGATTTAAAGCAATCATGCTAGATGATGAAATTCCCACTCCCAAGTTTCAAGAAAAGATTATAGATATTGCAGTTGGTTTTCTTGGAATTAAATACAAATTTGGAGGAGAAACTATAAATGGGTTAGATTGTTCTTCTTTTGTTCAAAAGGTTTACAAATTAGCAGGAGTAGAACTTCCTAGAACTGCTAGATATCAGGCGTTATTTGGTATAACAGTAGATAAGTCAGAGCTAAAACCAGGAGATTTATTATTTTTCCAAACATATGCTAAATTTCCTTCCCATGTTGGAATATATATAGGTGAAGGTAAAATGATACATGCCTCTTCAAAAGGAAAAAGAATAACTATATCAAGTATAAATAGCCCATACTTTAAAAGTAGATTTTTATTTGCAAAAAGGATATTTTTATATGACCCAAACTTAGCAAAAAATACAATAAAGGTGGAATATGGAAAAAACTAGAAGCACAACAATACTTGCAGTAAAAAGAAATGGTAAAACTGCTATAGCAGGAGATGGGCAGGTTACCCTTGGTAATTCTGTAGTTAAATCTAACGCTAGAAAAATAAGAAAATTAAATGATGGTAAAGTAGCTGTTGGATTTGCAGGAAGTGCTGCAGATGGGCTTGCACTTATGGAAAGACTTGAAGAAAAGTTAAACAAACATAGAGGAAATCTAAAAAGAGCAGCTGTAGAGCTTGCAAAAGATTGGAGAACTGACAAATATTTAAGAAGGTTAGAGGCAGTCTTAATAGCTGTAGATAAAGACAGTATGCTACTTCTTACAGGAAATGGAGACGTAATAGAGCCAGAGGAACCAATACTTGCAACAGGTTCTGGAGGGGATTTTGCAAGAAGTGCTGCAATAGCCCTTTACAGAAATACAGACCTGTCAGCTAAGAAAATTGTAGAAGAAGCAATGAAAGTAGCCGGAGAAATATGTATATACACAAATCAAAATATAGTTATAGAAGAAATTGAATAAAAATTACTTTGTTAAGGTAGCTTTACCTTTACCTTTTTTTGAAGAGTTTCTATATTCTGTTCCAGACAACTTAATAAATAAACTACAAATAGGTAAGCGAGCTTTAGCTCCTTTCAGGAACACTGGTTATTCAGGAATAATAACAAAAGTAATTTCTTCTTTGTAACGAATAGACCTCTTTTGTAGTATCCCTCAAATTCCAACTCCATATCCTTCGGAAGTTTCTTATTCATCTCCCTTAAAAATTTGTAAGTTTTCTCTAACAACTCCTCCTTACTTTTTACACCTTCCATAGTTGCATACAATCCATCTGTATCAGCATATATTATTTTGAATCCGTATCTTTCACCTTCCTTTATAGTCCTCTGGATAAACATCCTTAAACATGTTGCAACCTCATCATTCCTACTTCTAGCAGTATGCATCTTCTTTCCAGCTTCAGTCTTCT
>DTZN01000210.1 GCA_012961365.1 Hydrogenothermaceae bacterium | reverse complement strand
GACAGCTATATCTGGAGCTGTTTTAGCTGTATCTCCAAAACTACTTCCAAACACTGAGGCTAAAGCAGAGCCAAAAAAAATACCTTACGAGAAGGTATTAAATGAAATTACTGGTGGTAAAACTCCTCAAGATTCTGCTGATGTTAAACTCATAACTCCTGCTATTGCAGAAAATGGAGCAGTAGTTCCAGTTAAAATTGATGTTAAAAGACCTATAGAAGAAGTAAAAGCAATTCATATCTTGGCAAAAAAGAATTTCAATCCAAGAAGTGTGAGTGTTTATCTTTCACCACAAAATGGTAAACCTTACTTTTCTACAAGAATAAGGCTTGCAAAAACTATGGATGTAGTTGCATTAGTTGAGCTTTCAAATGGTGAGTTTATAAAAGCAGAAAAACCTGTAAAAGTAACAATTGGTGGTTGTGGTTAATAAAAAACTAAACAAAACTAAAAAGGAGGAATAAAAATGCCAAAAACTGCATTAATAAAAGTAAGACCAAGAAGATACAAAAAAGGACAATTAGTAAGAATAGACTCAGTTATTATGCACCCAATGAACACAGGGCTTCAAAAAGACAAAAAAACTGGGAAAATTATTCCTGCAGACTATATAAATGACATAGAAGTATTTTATGACGGAGAAAAAATAACAACTATTAAACCTACTCAATCTGTAAGTGCTAACCCTTATATTTCCTTCTATTTAAAAGCGGATAAAGAAGCACCTTTAAAAATCGTTTGGAAAGATATTAAAGGTGATATAACTGAAAAGGTAATTAAGATAAAACCAAAAGGGTAGGAGGAAATTAAAATGAAAGCTAAAAAAACAATTGGAGCATTATTCATATCTGGTGCCGTTTTTGGCACTTTTGCAGCAGAAGGAATTTCAGCAGAGGACTGGGCATTATATCAGGAAGGTATTAATCCAGGAGAAGTTTTTGCTGAAGAAGTTGGAGGAGCTTTATTTGAGAAACCAATGGGACCTGAAGGAAAATCATGTGCATCTTGCCATACAAAAAATGGAGAAGTTGAAGAGAGAGTTGCCACAGCAGCTGCATACTATCCTAAATATGACCCAAGCTGTGGAAAAGTTATAAGCTTAGAGCAAAGGATACAGCTCTGTCAGAAAAAATATCAAGGAGTAAAACCATTTTCTTTAAAAAGTAAAGAAAATACAGCTTTAACTACTTATTTGTTTTATTTAGCAGCTGGAACTCCTATAAATGTAGATATATCTTCTCCTGCAGCTAAAGAATACTATGAATATGGAAGATATGTATTTACTCTAAAAAGAGGAAAAAGGCACTTATCTTGCCAAGTTTGTCATGAATTTGCAGTTGGGAAACTCCTTAGAATGCAGTGGCTAAAGCCTTTAGGTAAAGACCCAATTATGGGTTCAGAGGGAAGTAGAGCTGCTGATCACTGGCCAGCATTTAGGATGACTAAGAATAAAGTTCAAACCTTACAACAAAGATTTATTGGGTGTCAAAAACAAGCAGGACAAAAGCCATTACCTCTAGGCTCTAAGGAAATGGTAGCTTTAGAGCTTTATGTTAAATCCCTTTCTAATGGAGTAGAACTAAAAACTCCTGGACTAAGAAGGTAAAAGGAGGCTGTTTTATGAATTTAACGAGAAGAGACTTTTTAGAGCTTGCAGCTATAGCTGGAATATCTTTGTCAGCTCCAGATGCTCTTGCTAAGCTTGCAAATATGAGTCCTGAAGAGCTAATGTCTTTTAAATCTGTAGGAAATGTAACTTTATTACATATATGTGATATGCATGCACATCTTAGACCTCTTTACTGGAGGGAACCTTCCACATTGGTTTCCCACCCATCTTTAGTTGGTAAACCGGGATTTTTATGTGGAGATGCTTATCTAAAGTATTATGACATTCAACCAGGAACCCTTAGGGCATACTTTGACACTTATATTGATTTTCCAGAGCTAGCCCATAAATATGGAAAAATGGGTGGTATAGCTTATATGGCTACACTTGTAAAACAAATCGTAGCGGAAAGAGGAAAAGACAAAGTATTATTTATGGATTCAGGAGATACATGGCAAGGAACAGCTATAGGGCTATTTACTAAAGGGAAGGCTATAGTTGATGCTCAAAACCTACTTGGCATTGATGTAATGGTTGGACACTGGGAATTTACTTATGGAAAAGATAGAGTTTTAGAACTTGTAGAAAACCATTTAAATGCAGATTTTATTGCTCAAAATATTAAAGACGCTATGTGGGAAGAACTTGTATTCCAACCTTATGTAATTAAAGAGGTTGGAGGAGTAAAAATAGGTATTATTGGAAATGCATTCCCTTATACACCAATTGCTAACCCTAAACAATTTACAGAAGGCTGGACATTTGGAATACAACCAGAAACTCTCCAGCAATATGTAGATGAACTTAGAGAAGATAAAAAAGTTGATTTAGTAGTCTTGCTATCCCACGATGGTTTTGCTTTAGACCAAGCACTTGCAAAAATGGTTAATGGAATTGATATCATCTTTAGTGGACATACTCATGACCCAGCACCTAAACCAATATTTGTTAATAACACGATGATTGTTATTGCAGGTTCCCACGGTAAGTATTTAGGAAGATTAGATTTAGATGTTAAAAATGGAAAAATAAGAAAATACAGCTATAAGCTAATTCCTGTTGCTTCTAATTTTATTAAACCAGACCCAAAAGTAGAAAAATTTGTAGAAAAAGTTTATGAGCCTTATAAGAATAAATTAGACCAAGTCATAGGAAAAACAGAAACACTCCTTTATAAGAGAGATACTTTCTATTCAACATTTGACAGACTAATATGTGAAGCTATCAGAGATAAAACAGATGCAGAAATAGTATTCACTCCAGGATACAGATGGGGAACTACTATCCTACCAGGACAGAATATTACAGTAGACAATGTTTATGAAATGACTGCTATTACTTATCCTGATGTTTACACCTTTGAAATGACAGGCGAACAACTAAAAATGATACTTGAAGATGTTGCAGACAATGCATTCAACAAAAATCCCCTATACCAGCAAGGTGGAGATATGAGTAGACTTCTTGGAGTTGAGTATGAGATTAAACTTGGAGCGCCTGCTGGTAAAAGATTAAGAAATATAAAAGTAAATGGTAAGGATTTAGACCCTAAACGCTCTTATGTTATATCTGCTTGGGGTGGAAACCTTTACAAAGCAGGTAAAAATGTTAGACCTGACCACCCACCTGTTTACGATGTGGTAATTGAATATATTAAAAAGCAAAAGATTATTAAAGTTCCTTATGAATCTAATGTG
>DTZN01000209.1 GCA_012961365.1 Hydrogenothermaceae bacterium | reverse complement strand
GGTAGAACTGCTACTGTTGCTGTTGAAGTATGAATTCTTCCTGAACTTTCTGTTTCAGGAACTCTTTGAACCCTATGAACTCCACTTTCATATTTTAGCTTTGAATAAGCACCTTGCCCTTTAATTAAAGCAATTACTTCTTTAATTCCTCCTCTATCTGTTGGGTGTATACTTAAAATTTCAACTTTCCAACCGTTTCTTTCTGCGTATCTTTGATACATTCTAAAAAGTTCACCTGCAAAAAGAGCAGCTTCTTCCCCACCTGCTCCTTGTCTAATTTCTAAAATTACATTTTTTTCATCATTAGGGTCTTTAGGAAGTAAAGCTATTTCTATATCTTTTTCTAATTTTGCAAGTTTTTTCTTTAAACTTACTAATTCTTCCTCTACAAGAGCTTTCATTTCTTCATCTGTTGATTCAGATAAAAGCTCTTTTGTATCTTTAATTTCTTTTTCCGTTTTTTTATACTCTTCATAAAGTTTAACTATATTACCAAGCTCTTTATGTTCTTTAGCAAGCTCCTGAAGCTTTTTAGGATTACTTACCACTTCAGGAGCAGAAAGTTTAGTTTCAAGCTCTTTAAACTTTTCTTTTATGCTTTCAAGCTTAGAAATAACTGTTTTATTCATTATCTTTCTGCTTTACCACCTTGGATTTCTAAAAAGAATGGTTTAGCTTTTAACTTTCCAGTGTAGTAAGGATGACATTGATTACAAACCTCAATATAAACAGTTCCACCTTTTGTAGAAAGTAGTTCAAACTGATTTCCACAAGAACATATAAACTTAGTTGGTTCTAAAGTAGGATGAATATCTTTTTTCAATGCTTTTACCTCCAATAAATTAGTTAAATACTAGAATGTGGATAAACTAATATTTTATTCTGAATATATGTTTTCATCAAGTATTCATAGACATTAAGAACTCTTCGTTTGTTTTAAATTTACCAAGTTTACTTAATAAAAATTCCATAGCTTCAACTTCATCCATCGTAGATAAGAATTTCCTTAAAATCCAAAGCCTTTGAAGTTCCCAGTCTTCAAGTAAAAGTTCTTCTTTTCGTGTTCCTGATTTAGGTATATTTATTGCAGGAAATACTCTTCTTTCCATAAGTCTTCTATCTAAGTAAAGTTCCATATTACCAGTTCCTTTAAATTCTTCAAAAATAACATCATCCATCTTTGAACCAGTTTCAACAAGTGCAGTTGCAAGAATTGTTAAACTACCACCATCTTCTATATTCCTTGCAGCTCCAAAAAACTTTTTAGGTCTTTGCAAAGCCGTTGCTTCAATACCACCAGATAAAACTCTACCACTAGGTGGTGTAATTGCATTAGATGCTCTAGATAATCTGGTAATTGAGTCTAAAAGAATAACAACATCCTGTCCATTTTCAACTAATCTTTTTGCTCTTTCTACAATTAATTCTGCTAAATGCATATGTTTTTCTGGAGGTTCATCAAAGGTAGATGCAACAACTTCTGCTCCTTCTCCAACTATTCTTCTCATTTCTGTAACTTCTTCAGGTCTTTCATCTATAAGTAAAATAATTATGTGGGTTTCAGGATGATTTTCAATTAAAGCTTTTGCTATTTTTTGTATTAAAACTGTTTTCCCAGCTTTAGGAGGTGCTACAATTAATCCCCTTTGTCCTTTTCCTATTGGTGATATTAAACTTACCACTCTAGTAGATAAATCTGAAGGGTCATACTCAAGATTAAATCTTTCTGTAGGGTGAAATGGAATGAGCTTTTCAAATAAAGGTCTTCTCCTTATTTTTTCAGGTTCTACAGTGTTAACAGCCTCTATTTTTATTAATGCTCTGTATTTTTCTCCTTCTTTTGGCTGCCTAGCTATACCAATTATATAATCTCCAGTCCTTAAACCAAATTTCTTTATTTGAGAAGGAGATACATATATATCTGTTGAATGAGGTTGATAGTTATTTTCTATGGAACGAATAAAACCATATCCTTCAGGTAAAACTTCTAAAACACCTTTTATAAAATCTAGACCTTCTTCTGTTGCCTTTTTTTCTAATATTCTAGTAATAAGTTCTGACTTTTTTAAGCCAGTTGTTCTGCTTAAACCTATCTCCTTACCAAGTTTTTGAAGTTCAGAAAGAGTTAATTTTTTTAAATCCTCTAAAGTTATGTTTTCTAATGCCACATTAGCCATAACTGGCAATTCCTCCTTTGTTTTTTTACTTTCCTATACAGAAAGAAGAGAAGATATTTCCAAGTAGTTCTTCTGTATGTATTTCTCCTATTATTTCTTTTAGATAGTAATTTGCTTCTCTTATTTCTAGCATAAGAATTTCTTTTTGATATTCATAAAAAGAAAGTTCACTTAGAATTTTTTCTAAAGTTTGTTTAGCTTTTTCTAAAGCTTGTAAATGTCTAATATTTATATAAATATCTATGTTTGTATCTTCTAATAAACCAAGCTTTTCTACAATTTTTTCTTCTAAACGGGATAAACCTTCTTGAGTTTTACTGCTTGTGAAAATAAGTTCTTTATTCTTAAAATAATCCTTTATTGAGTTTTCTTCAACACCTAAATCTATTTTATTTCCTATTATAATAACATTTTTATGTTTTATCTCATTAAATACCTGTTTATCTTCTTCTGTTATACCAACTGATGCATCAAATATAAATAAGATTATATCTGCTTCATCTATTTTTTCCTTTGCTTTTTGTATACCTATTTTTTCTAGTTTATCCTTAGCTTCTCTTATACCAGCTGTATCAATTAACTTTATAGGAAAACCTTTTATATTAAATTCTTCTTCTATAAAATCCCTAGTAGTTCCTTTTATATCAGAAACTATAGCCCTTTCATAACCAACAAATGCATTAAACAAAGAAGATTTTCCAACATTTGGTCTTCCAACAATAGCGAGTTTTATCCCTTCTGTTATTAATTTACCTTTTTTATAAGTTTTTATCAATTTATTTATATTTTCTATTACCAACTCTAAATCTGGTTTTATTGTTTCAAGAGGTATTTCATCAACATCTTCAGGGAAATTAAGCTCTGCCTCTATTAGACTTTCTATGTGTAGTAGTTTATCTCTTAGTTGTTTTATTTGTTTTGATAATTTTCCTTCCAATATATTTAATGCAACTTTTGAAGCTTTTTCTGTTTTTGCTTCTATAAGTTGTGCTATTGCTTCTGCTTGAGTTAAATCTATTTTCCCATTTAAAAATGCTCTTTTTGTAAATTCTCCTGGTTGGGCAAGCCTTGCACCAAGTTTTATAGCTTCATTTAGAAGTTTCTTTACTACTGGAATACTTCCATGGGTATGAAACTCAACAACATCTTCTCCTGTAAAACTATGAGGTGCTTTAAAATATAAAAACAGTCCTTCATCTATTAAATTGTTTTCAGTATCGTAAAATTTGCCAAAATAAGCTACTCTAGCTTTTATTTCCTTGTTCGTTTTAAAGATTTTCTTCCCTATCTCTAGAGCTTTCTTTCCACTAAGTCTAACAATGGCAACCCCAGAGGGGACTAAAGGAGTTGCGTTTGCTACAATTGTATCTTCTTTAAACATCTACTTTTTTTCTGCATTTATTGTTTTATTAACAAAGAAACTCTGGATTAATCCTAGAATGTTGTTAATAAGCCAATATAAAACTAAACCTGCTGGAAAGTTCATAAATAGGAATGTAAATATACCTGCCATTGCATACATTATAAATTTTTGGTTTTTATCTGAACTAGGAGTTATCCATTGCTGAGCTACCATAGATAATCCCATTAATATAGGAAGAATATAAAATGGGTCATGTTCTGATAAATCTGGAACCCATAAAAATGGAATATTTTTTAACTCTACCGCAACCATTAAAACATTATAAAGAGCTATAAATATAGGAATTTGAGCTAAAATTGGAAGACAACCACTCATAGGGTTAGCTCCATGCTCTGCATAAAGTCTCATCATCTCTTGCTGTAGTTTTTGAGGGTCATCTTTATATTTTTTCTGTAATTTTTGTATTTCTGGAGCTAAATCTGCCATTTTTTTCATAGCTTTTAAAGACTTATGGTTAAGAGGGAATAAAACTATTCTAAGGATAATAGTTAAAATAATTATGGCAATTCCCCAGTTAGGTATAAAATCATAAATTAAGTGAAGAAGTAAAAATAGTGGTTTTCCAAGTATTCCAAAAAATCCAAAATCTATTGTTTCTCTAAGATTTAAATCTATATCCCAAAGTTTTCTATACTTTTCTGTAATTTCTCCAAGAAGCGAATATAATTTAGCACCACCAAAGAAAAATCCATTTAAATTACCTTTAATTTCTGCAAGGGTAATTGTTGTATTTTGGGTAATAGGAATAACATAAACCGTAGAAAATCCAGTTTTATTTGCTAACATTTGAAGGAAATACTTATTTTCTTCCCCTGCCCAAAGTATGTTATCTCTTATAATCTGTGTTGTTTGTATATCTGCATCTATCTTTATCAATTCTTTGTCTGTTTTTATTACTGAACCTCTGTGTCCAAAAGATGTTTCTTCTTCTGGAGGTGTAATACCATTAATTGTCGCAATTCCTAAATTTTCAAGACCCTTATGCTCTAAAGAAACTGATATAGTCTCATCATCATTTAGTTTGAAAACTTTCTTTATATAAATATTATCTTTGTTTAACTCAAAAAAATATAAATTTCCTTCTTGCTTAAATTTATATTCAGAAAAGTTTAAAAGAGCTGTAATTCTTGGGTCAGTTGTGATTATTTCAGTTGGGAAAATTTTATTATCTTTTGCAATTTTCGGAATAGCATCTATTTTATACTGGTTCAAATATACAGAAACTACTCTAGCACCAATCTTAGAAATTTGAACTTTTCCATAAGATGTCTTTATTTCAATTACATTTTTTAAATTATCACTATTAAATCTTTGATTTGTAAGTATTAAATCATAATTTCCTGTTGTTTTTATTAAATTTAGATTTGATTTTTGAGAAATATTTTCTTTTTCTTTATGCTTTTCTTCCTGAACTTTTTGCGTAGTTGATTGAGTTTGTGTTTGCTGTGTTTTATTTTGCTCTGAAGTAGGTATAAAAGTTTGGAATATTCCAAAACCTATCATAAAAGCAGAGACAATAAGAAAAAAAATCATCAATCTTTTTTGCATTTCTTGTTGATTATTATCTAACATCGCTTACCTCTTTTTTTTGGTTTTTAAGGATAATCTATACCACCTTTAGAAAATGGATTACATCTTAATATTCGCCATATAGATTTAAAAATTCCTTTTAACACTCCATATTTTTCTATCGCTTGTATAGAGTATTCTGAACAAGAAGGATAATATCTACAGTTATTTCCTAAAAAAGGAGATAAAACCTTTTGATAAATTTTTATAAATCTTATAAGGTTTTGTTTCATAATTTACCTTTCAAATACTTTGAAAATAAAATTATATCTTCAAATAAATGATAAGTTTTTTTATTTTCTAATCCTTTTTTCGCTATAATTACAATATCGAATGATAAATCCTTTAATTTCTCAGTATTTAACCTAACTGCTTCTTTTATTATCCTTTTTATTCTATTTCTGACAACTGCTTTTTTAGATATCTTTTTTGAAATTATAAAAGAAAATCTGGGAAACCCCAGAGAATTTTTTTGATAGAGAAAAATTAAATGTTTTGTATAAAACTTATTACCTTTTTTTAATATATATTTTATCTCTTTTGAGCTTTTTATTGTAATTATACCGCTAATCTTTTTCTTCCTTTTCTTCTTCTTCTAGCAAGAATTTTTTTACCTGATTTTGTCCTTTTTCTAGCTAAAAACCCAGAAGTTCTTTTTCTTTTTCTATTAGATAAATTATTATGAATTTTTTCTGGCATCTATTGAAACCTCCTAGTAATTATTACAAAGAAAATAAAAAGAGCGCACCCTCTTTTAAGGATACGCCCTATAAGAAATGTTTTTATTATAACAAAGATTTATAGATTATCCTCTGCTAAATCCTGCAGAACCGTCATATATTCCTGTAAATAGGAAGATAATAGCAATTAAGAATCCATAAAGAACGAATGTTTCTATAAGAGCCATACCAATAAACATAGTTGTTAAAAGTTTAGGTCCCATGTTAGGGTTTCTAGCCATTCCTTCAATAACTCCTTGAATAGCAGAACCTAAACCTGCACCACCGCCACCAGCTGCAGCACCAATAGCTACACCAGCACCAATAGCTAGAGCTCCGTAAAATATTGCTTTCGCTATTTTATCAGCATCACCACTAGAAAGTTCAGCGAAAGCACCAGTATAAGCTCCGGCTGCTAGGAGTAAGAGCATGAATACTTTAAATGTTATCATTAAGTAAAACCTCCTTAAAATTTTATTT
>DTZN01000208.1 GCA_012961365.1 Hydrogenothermaceae bacterium | reverse complement strand
GCTGTAGAAAAAGGATTAAAAGAACACTTTTTAATAAAAGAGCTTTCTCAAATTCTAACAACGAAAGAAGATGAGTTAGTAGAAAAAGTAGAATTAATACAGAAAAAATTAAAAGAAGCAGAAAGAAAACTAGAAGAAATAAAAAGAAAATCAGTAATAGACAAAATTACAGAAATACTTAAAGTAATAGACAAAGGAAATTATAAAGTTGCCTACGGACAAGTAGAAGGATTTAAAACTAACGAACTTAGAGATTTAGCAGATGTTGCAAGGGCAAAACTAGGAAGTAGTGTTGTGATGCTTGTTGTATTAGATAAAGAAAAAGGAAAGGTTAACTTTATTGTAGCAGTTTCTAAAGATTTAACAGATAAAATAAAGGCAGGAGATATTGTTAAACAAGTTGCTCAAGTTTTAGGAGGAAAAGGTGGAGGAAGACCAGATATGGCACAAGGTGGGGGAACAGAAATTAATAAAATCAATGAAGCATTTAAAAAGTTTAAAGAAATTACAAATTTATAAAAAGATATTGTTTGTGAGGTAAAAAAAATGGAAAACTTAGAAAAAGAGTTTTTACAGCTTTTAGAACAAGAAAGTAATATTAATACTTACTCAAAGGGGGATATAATAAAAGGAAATATTGTTAAAATTCAAAACGATGTAGTATTTATAGATATAGGACAAAAAACAGAAGCTATAATAAACAAAGAGGAAGTAGAAGGTTTTCCTGAAGGAGCTGTTATTGAAGCTATTTACACTGGAAAAAGAAAAGAAGGTTATCCATTACTTACAAGAAAACCGTTAATTTTTAAACAGGCATTAGAAAATATCCAAAATGCATTTAATGAAAATAAAAAAGTTGTTGCAAAACGTGAAAAAAAATTATCCAAAGGTTATTTAGTAGATATTCAAGGTATAAAAGCATATCTTCCAAATTCTCAAACAGGTTTAAAAGAAGGGGAAAATTTACCTGAAGAGTTTGAAGTTTATATATTAAATATTGATACATCAAAAAGAACACCAAATATAATCGTATCTAGAAAAAAGGTTTTACAGGAAGAAATAAACAAACAAAAAGAAAAATTATTAAACGAACTTCAAGAAGGTATAACAATCCCAGTAAAAGTTGTAAAAATTACAGATAAAGGAGTAATTGTATCTATTGGAGATTTGTTAAGAGGATTTTTACCTATTTCATTATACAGTTGGGAAAAAAATAAGGATATAAGTCAGCTAAAAGAAGGGCAAGAATTGGAGTTAATGGTAAAACAGATTGATAAAGAAAACCAAAAAATAATTTTATCTAAAAGAGATTTAGAACCTAATCCTTGGGAAGAATTTGATAAGAATATAGGAGATAAAGTAGAGGCAGTTATCATAGGTATTAATGATTATGGTTTAATTGTAAAAGTTGGAAAACTAGAAGGGTTCATACATAAATCCCAAACACACCATATTTATCACCAGCAGTTTAAAAAATTATTTAAAGAAGGACAAAAAGTAGAAGCTGTTATTACTGACTTAGATAGAGAAAAAAGGAACTTAAAGTTATCAATAACTCAAGCAAAACCACATCCAGTTGATGAATTCTTACAAAAAAATCCTGAAGGTTCAGAAATTAAAGCAAAAATAAAATCTATTAAAAATAAAGTGGCATTTGTAGATTTAGGAGAAATAGAAGGTATTCTTCATTTAGAAGATGCAACATGGAACCCTAAAATTAAAAATATCAATCAGGTTTTAAAAGGAAAAAGAGTTTTTAAATTCAAAGTTTTAGGTAGAGAAAAAGATAAAATAAGACTTGGATTAAAACAATTTAAAACAAACCCTTGGGAAGAATTTTTATCTAAACATAAAGTTGGTGATTATGTAAAAGGAAAAGTTATAAAAATGGTTGATAAAGGCGCTTTTGTTGAGCTATTGGAAGATGTCGAAGGTTTT
>DTZN01000207.1 GCA_012961365.1 Hydrogenothermaceae bacterium | reverse complement strand
TTGGAAAGGTTATAAGATTGTGATCAGTGGAGATACAAATATAGATATACCAAAGAAGAGTTTAGATGAAATGAAAAATCCTAACCTCTTTATAGTAGAAGCTTTAGCTGAGCAAAATCAGTCCCAGGAAACATCTCAATCAACACAAGGTACTTCGCAAAATGAAGAAGATATTATGAAAAGGGAAAGTTTTTAAAGCTTATAGGAAATGCAAGACTTGAGAAAGAAGGAAATATTATTGAGGGAGATGTAATTACATACTATATAGATACAGAGGAAGCTTTTGTTAGTGGTAAAAATCGAGTAAGAACCATAATAATAAATGAAAGTAATAAAAAATGAACTACTAAAAGTTTTTAAAAATACAAAAAATTATAAAAGATAATCCACGACTTATTTTTTTAATAATTATTGGAATTTTGATGATTATTAACATAACCTCAATGTCGTATATAATATACAAAATCTTTTTTTTAAGGAGTATTAATGGATAAAGTAATAAAAAAAGCAAAATCACTCAAAGGTAAACTACGAGTTCCTTCTGATAAATCAATATCCCATAGAGCAATTATTCTTTCTGCACTTGCAAATGGAACATCAATAGTAAGAAACTTTTTAAAAGCTGGGGATACTCTTACAACAGTTGATGTTTATAGAAAAATGGGGATTCAAATAGATGAAGAACATGGTTTATTTTTTGTCCATGGTAAAGGTTTAGATGGATTAAAAGAGCCTGATGATGTTTTATATATGGGAAATTCTGGGACAACCACAAGATTAACTCTTGGAGTAATTGCTGGGCAGAGATTTTTCGCTACATTAACAGGAGATAGCTCTCTTAGGAAAAGACCTATGAAAAGAGTTTTATCTCCCCTTAAGATGATGGGTGCTCATGTTGATGGTAGAGAAAAAGGTGAATATTTACCAGTTGCAATAAGAGGTGGAAATTTAAGAGGAATAGAATTTTTTAATGAAAGGGCTTCTGCACAGGTAAAATCTGCAATTTTACTTGCAGGATTAACAATAAGTAGAAAAACAACAGTAATAGAACCTGTAATGTCTAGAGACCATACAGAAAGAATGTTAAAAAGTATGGGGGCTAAAATTAAAACGGAATTTGATGAAGGAGGATATAAGGTTCATATTTTAGGAGGGAAAGATTTAAAAGCCATAGATATAGATGTTCCTGCAGACCCTTCATCTGCAGCTTTTTTTGTGGCAGGGGCAGTTTTAGTTGAAGGTTCAGAAGTTTTATTGGAAGAGGTTTTAATAAATCCAACTAGAGATGGATTTTTTAGGAAGTTAAAAGAAATGGGAGCCAATATAGAATATATTAATCAAAGACAACAAGCAGGAGAGCCTATAGCAGATGTACTTGTTAAGTATTCTCCAAATTTAAAAGCAGTATCTGTAGAAAAACAAGAAATACCTTCAATGATAGATGAACTTCCACTTCTTGCATTAGTTGCTACTCAAGCTGAAGGTGAAACTATTATCAAAGATGCAAAAGAACTTAGAGTAAAGGAAAGTGATAGAATAAAAGCAGTTGTTGAAAATTTAAAAGTTTTAGGTGTTGAAGTTAAAGAATTGGAAGATGGAATGATTATA
>DTZN01000206.1 GCA_012961365.1 Hydrogenothermaceae bacterium | reverse complement strand
TCGAGCAACTACACTAAGTGAGTTTATTATAACTACTAAAAATAAAACACGAGATATTTCTACTAATACATCTTGCTTATAAAAATCTGCAATAAATGGAGCTAAAAAATAAAGAATTATATATATCAATATTCACCAAAATAGATTTACGTAAAATATAGTAGAGCTATCTTCTTCTGTAAGCTCTTTACTTCTTTGAACTAGAGCTTGAGTAAAGCCATTGTTGACAATACTTTCAAATAAGAGTATAAAAATAGTTAGCATACCAACAAAACCAAAACTTTCTGGTCCTATTAATCGTGCCAAATAAAGTGTAACTACCAAAGAGGCTAAGTGATTTATAAGTTTATCGACCAAGCTCCATGATAAACCTTTTATTGCTTGAGATTTTAAACTATCAATATCCATGTGCTTAAGCAATTTTAAAAGTTTTTTTTATAGATTCTATAATTATATCTGATGGAATTTTATCTTTATGAAACGGATATACATTTTTCTCTAAAAACTGTTCTCTTTTTTCTTTCATAGGATCATTATTTTTTATAAGAGAGTCTATAAAAAAGTTTATATCTTCTTTTTTCTTTCCGTGACAACATACATCAAATGCCTCACAACCAAAAGGATTAAAATATTTTTTTATATCATCTTGAGAAGTTAAAAAAAGTACAGGTTTATTTACATACAAATATTCTGCTAAAAAAGAACCACTATCATGAATTAGAGCATCTGATGCTAAAAACAAATCTACATATTCGCCTTCCTCTAGTTGTGTATTTTCTTGATTTTGCCAAAAATCCCAATATACATTGGTTCTTGCCTCCCCCCAATCTTTATGTTTTTTAAGTTTCATTTTGAGTAAAGGGTGTGGTTTAAAAGCCCATTGAATAGTATCTTTAGTTATTTGTACAAGCTCTTTAAAATACTCAGCATATTTTAAAAAATTTGAAAAAGGAAGTTCTGGTAAATCTATAGTATGATGCGGTGCATAAATGATTCTTATTTTTTTATGACTTTGCTCTTTCCAAACATCTTTTGCTATGTATTTCTTATCTAAAAAAAACTCTGTTGCAGGGTAGCCTGTCACTTCTACATTTTTGCCTTTATTTTCTGAATACTTTTTATGAATTAACAAATCAACCTTATGAGGTGCAAAAATTTTATACATAGCATTATGAAATAATTGATTGTATTGAGCATAATAATTAGAATATCTTGATATCTGATGACTATAAGGGACATATAAGCATATATAATTAAGAAACAAATCTTCATAATATCCAGACATTGTTAATTTATGAGGATTACTCATAAAAATTATATCTGGATTTATCTCCTTTTTCACATCTATCCAAGAATCATTTTTACTATCATATGCATTAATGACAGGATAATTCATCTTAATAAAATTTTTATACATCTCTTCCATATCTGATAACATCTTTTCTTTAGACTCGTAAATATATGGAGTTGATAACAAGTGATACATATAGGGTAGTTGTTAATTACATGGGTACAGTTGATGAGTATTCCGTTCCAAGTTCTATTTATAATATTGTTCCTTAAGTATTTAAAAGAAAGAGATGCTATGACATTTGGATTCCTATCCTTCCTTTTA
>DTZN01000205.1 GCA_012961365.1 Hydrogenothermaceae bacterium | reverse complement strand
ATCCAAAAAATGAATTTTTCTCAAATAAGTGGTGGGTTAAGCTTGTATTAGAAAAAGCAGAAGATCTACATATTAAACCTGTATTTATTATATCTAACCAAAAACAAGAAAAACTACTAAAAATTTTTGAAGCAAATTATATTTGGAAAAAAGAACCAATATACAAAAAAATACAAAAAACTATTTTTGAGTTTATAGATATTTTTAAATGAAATAGTTTTTTCTTAAAAAACTCAAAAGCAGTTAAAATACTTATTTTAGCAGCAGAAATAATATTTACATTATGGGTAATATTTTTTATATATAACTTAGTTACTCCAAGAACTGACATTTATATTCAGCCAGCTATTAGCATAAAACATATTATTCAAAAAGTATATATTTCTCCTTCAAATGAAAAAATTGATAGATTACCTGTTATAAAATACTATACATGAGAAATAATAAAAACAATTTCTGCAAAACTACCTGTAAAAGACATTACCTTTTTGTCAAAACCTGCTAAATGAAGTGTAAAATTAATAAATTATTCTACCATATGATACTCACTAAAAGCACATACTCAACTTATAACAGAAGATTGATTAAGTTTTAAACTTAAAACTTGGATTTATGTTCCACCTGCTAAATCACCTCAAAAACCGTGAATAGCTTATGCAAAAGTTATTGCAGACAAAACCGGAAGACGCACAGGCACTTATAATTCTAAAAGAAAAAAACCCCGCACTGTATGAATTGTTTACCTATACACAAGCAACAGAGAAAGAAGATGTGAGTGTACTCGAAGCTTTAAGTAAAAGTAATAACCCTGTTATTGCAGATGCAAGTAACTATGCGAAAAGTGTTTTAAAGAAAAAACCAGTGGATTCAATACTTTATAATGAAATGGCTTTATTTCAACAGGCATATTTGGAGATTAAAGCTGGTGATGTGAAGTCAGCTAAACAAAAGTTAAATCTTATTGATGAACGCTCTCCCTTGTTTATGATTGCTTCATTACTCAAGCATTCAACAATAAAGGCAAAATAATGAAATATTTGGTTTATATTACGCTTACTGGGGCCATGCTACTGCTTTCAGCATGCAGCAGTAAACAATATTTTGAACCAGAGATGACTTATGATGCACCAACAAGTGCATACGGAGGGGTAATTGTTGATTTAAGTCGTGATGGTGCAACACTTGAAAATGGAAAATATATCGGTAAAGATGGGATAAGCAATATTAATATTGGTGAGGGGTATAGGTTTTTAAGTGAAAGTAAATATTATGTTTTGGCATCCAATGTTGAAGGTATTTTAAAGATAATTGACAAAAAAACAAATGAATCAATCCGTGAAGTCTCTTTGCAAGTTCCTATCGTTTCAGCCACAATACGAAAAGGGATAGTAGCATATATTCTCAACAATAATACTTTTGGAATTTATAATATAACTGACAATAAAAAAGTTGTTGAAAATCGTTCTGAAAGAACGTATGCTATTGATACAAGAGCAGCAAGTCCGATGTTCATAGATAACCTAGCTGTAATGCCGATGCT
>DTZN01000204.1 GCA_012961365.1 Hydrogenothermaceae bacterium | reverse complement strand
TGGGGATATAAGGCTTGTTTCAAAAAGAGGTGGAAAATCTGATTATGCAGAAGATTTATCAGGTCTAAAATGTGCTGTCATTACTTTATCCGATAGCTGTGCAAAAGGTGAAGTGGAAGATAAAAGCGGTAAAACTGCTATAAAAATAATAGAAGAAGAATTTGGTGGAGAAGTAGTTCATTACAAAATTCTTCCTGATGATAAGAAAAAAATAGTAGAAGAGCTAAAATCTTTAGAAGGAAAAGTAGATGTAATATTTACAACTGGTGGAACTGGATTTAGTGAAAGAGATACAACCCCTGAAGCTACAAAGGAAGTAATTAGAACAGAAGCAATTGGTTTTGCTGAAGCAATGAGAATTATAGGAGTTAAATTTACTCCTAAATCTTTACTATCAAGAGCAACTGCGGGAATAATTGGGAAAGATACACTTATTATAAATATGCCCGGAAGCACTGGAGGAGTTAAAGATAATTTAAGGATGCTTGCTCCAATGGTAAAACATGCAATTAGAATGGCAAGGGGAGAGAAAAAACATTGAAGTCTCTCCTCCTTTTTGCTCTAATGTGGAAAGAGGAAAATAAATTAAAAACCGTAGAAAAACATCTTTTAAAATTTTATGGAAATTTTGTAGAAGAAACAAATCCTTTTAGTCTTCCTTACTGTGAATATTACACAAAAGAAATGGGAAGTCCTTTGTATAAAAAATTTGTCGTAACTAGTTTTATTACAGAGCAAAAAAACTTAGCTAATATAAAAAAACATTGTATGTTTATAGAAGATAAATACAAAATAAATGGCAATAGAACTGTAAATATAGACCCTATTTTGTTAGATACCGAGAAGGTTTTAGTAGCTACAAAAAAATATAGAGGAAACAGAATACAAATAGATAAAAATTTATTTCTAGAATTAGAACTTTGGTTTCATAATGGTAGCTTTCAACCTTTTTTATGGACTTATTTAGATTATAAAGAATATATTCCTTTTTTTAATAAAATTAGAAAAGGTTTTAAAAAATTAATTTCTTGCTAAACTTATTAGCTATATTTTTTTAACTCCTCAAAGATGAAATTATAAACTAAATCTGTTTTTGCAATGTTTAAAAATTTTGTCTTGTAAATCAAACATAACTTTTGCATCTTCTTCGTTTGTTTCGTGGTCGTAGCCTAAAAGGTGCAAAATCCCATGAGCTAATAATCTTAAAATTTCTTCTTTTTCTGTAAGTCCTATTTCTTTAGCCTGATTTTTTGCAAAAGGAACACTTATTATTACATCTCCTAAAATTGTGTATTTATATCCGAAAGGATTGTCATTAATAGGAAAAGATAAAACATCTGTTGGCTTATCTTTATTTCTCCATTCTTTATTTATTTGTTTTATAGTTTCATTATCTGTTAAAACTATACTTAATTCTACGTTTTTTAAATTTAAGTAATCTAATATCCCTTCAGCTAAATTTTTTACAAACTTCTTTGTTATTTTTCTATCATAGATTTCTTTAGTAATTAAAACTTTATTCTTTTTTTTCGTTTTCATATTTATCATATGCTTGAATTATTCTTTGAACTACAGGGTGTCTTACTACATCTCTCTCTGAAAACTTAACAAATCCTATACCTTCTACTCCATCTAAAACTTTTAATGCTTCAACTAAGCCAGACTGAGAAACTTTAGGTAAATCTATTTGTGTTATATCCCCTGTTATTACTGCTTTTGAACCAAAACCTATTCTTGTTAAAAACATTTTCATTTGTTCTTTTGTTGTGTTTTGGGCTTCATCTAATATAATAAAAGCATCATTTAAAGTTCTACCTCTCATAAATGCCAACGGAGCTATTTCTATAATGTTTTTTTCAAGCATATCATTTACTTTTTCTCCATCTACCATATCGTAGAGGGCATCATACAAAGGTCTTAAATATGGGTCTACCTTTTCTGTCAAAGTTCCCGGTAAAAATCCAAGTTTTTCCCCTGCTTCTACTGCTGGTCTTGTTAGGATTATTCTATTAACTTTCTTTTGTTTTAAATACGAAACTGCCATTGCCATTGCAAGATAGGTCTTTCCTGTTCCTGCAGGACCAATTCCAAATGTTATCGTATTTTTTCTAATAGTGTCTATATAAAGTTTTTGAGATGGAGTTTTTGCCATTATAGGTTTTTTTCTATGGCTAAATAAAATTGTCTCACTTTCTTCAAATATCGGTTCTTGCTGGTCTTCTAAGTGTAGTTTATAACCTAAAGCTAAATTTTTTACTTGTTGCTCTGTTAATAAATGTCCTTTTTCATATAAAGTAGCAAGTTTTGTCATAAACTCCTCAAATCTGTCTAAAGCATCTTCGTCTCCTTCTGCAATTACTGATGTTCCTCTGGAAAAGACTTTTAAATCAAATATATCTGAGAAATATTTTAAGTTTTCATCTCTTTTTCCTACTACGCTAAAAAATGCATCTTTTGGAATTTCTATTTCTAATTTTAGTATTTTTACCTACCTCCTTTTTAAGTGTATTATAAGAAGATATTCCTTATTACAAAGAAAACCAGCCCTCTGGCGGAGTTATTAATATTTTATGATTATCTATATCCACTTCTTTAACAAACTCACTTATAAATGGCAAATGTCTAACCTTATCATCAGTACACCTTATAAGTAAATAAGCAGTTGACAACCTATCATCTATTTTTTCTATTTTACCAACAATTTTCCCGTTAAATTCCACATCTGCATCTAAAAGCTGGAACTCATAATATTCATCTTTTTTTAGTTTTGGTAATGTATCTTTTGGAACATAAAAATACTGATGTTTTATTTTCTTTGCTTTGTCTATATCATCGTAGCCTTTAAATTTTATAAGAGCTTTTCTCTTTGAATAACTTTCGACCTTTATAGGTTTAAATTCTCCTTTTTTATCTTTTATATACAAAACAGATGGAAGTTTATAATTAGGCGGGAAAATTTCTATTTTTAAATCTCCTTTTACTCCATGGGTGCCGTGTATCTTTCCTCCTATAATAAGTTCTTCTTTTTTCATATTATTGCCCTTTTCTTGTTGCGATGTTAATTTCCTCTATTCCATTTTGTTTTGCTATATCCATAACATTAACAACTATTCCATATTGAACACGTCTATCTGCAACAATAACAAGACTTTTTTTGTTTGTTTTTTTTATAAACTCTGCAATTTCTTCAGAAGATACTTTTTTTCCTTTTATATAAAAGTTTCCATCTTTATCAATTGTTATTTTTATTGGTTTTATTGCTGTTTCTTCTGTTGATGCTTTAGGTAGCTCAACATTTATAGACGAAATTGGTGCAAGAGTAGCAACAATTCCTAAAAATAATATGATTATAAAGGCTATATCTACAAGTGCCGTTAGGTCTACTATCATAGACTGATTGTTTTCTGGTAAGAATTTTTTAAAATTCATTTTTCCCCACTAATTTTCATCTTTTGAGGATAAAAGTTCAATTATTTCAAATACTACCGTTTCAACTTGTGCAACTAACAAATTTATTTTAGATTTTATATACCAATATCCTGCCAAAGATGGAATTGCTATAGATAATCCAAATGCTGTTGTTATTAAAGCTTGTGAAATTCCTGCTGATAGAAGCTTAGGATTTGATAAACCTTCTAAAGATAAAGCTTCAAAAACTTGTATCATTCCAATTACAGTTCCTAAAAATCCAAGGAGTGGAGCTATTGATGCAATTGCTCCAATTGTTCCTGTATATCCTTCTAGTTTAGGAACTTCTAGCCTTGCTGTTTCTTCTGCTATTAGTTTTAGTTCCTCCAAATCTTTTTTGCCTTTTAAATATGCATTTAAAATCTCATATATTATACTAGTAGCAGTAGAAGGATATGTTTTTGAAACTGTCATTGCTTCTTCTATTTTATTTTCATTTAAAAACGAGACTATTTCTTCTATTGCTTTTAAAGGTATTATTTTTCGTGTTGAAAGGGAATATAACCTTTCTATGATAAATGCTACAGAAAGTATACCTAAAAATAAAAGTGGATACATTAATATCCCACCTTTCTGGAAGATTGTAATTATATATTCCAATTTGTTCCTCCTTTTTATTAGTCTTTAATACATTTCGGTAAATCTTTCTTCAAGCTGGAGGCTTCTTCATTTTCCGAAGATATATGCTGGAGCATACAAGATGCTTCTATTCTTTTTCCTTGTTGTAATAATATTTTTGCCCCTTTTATCCTTGCCTGTTCTACTAAATCTTTTTCTTGAGAATATAAATATATAACATTAACATATTGGTTTAACGCATCTTCAAGTTTTCCTTCTTCCTTATAAATGTCTCCTAGCATTAGATAACTTTGGGCTACCTTTTTGTAGTCTATTCCTTTTATTGCTTCTTCTAAATACCTTTTTGCCTGCTTTAGATTACCTTTTTTTATTTCAATTTTCGCAAGGTAATAAGCTATATCGTTTTTATACTTTGGATATTTCTCATAAAGCTTATAAAAATTCCTTTTTGCTTCAAAGTAATTTCCTAATTTAAAGTTTAAAAGTGCTATTTTATAAATATTTTGGTCTGTTTTTGGTAATTGCTGATAAAGTTTTAAAGCAAGCTCTAAATTACCTTCTTTTTCATAGATTTCTGCTAAAAACTGTTTCACTGGAACTGTAAATTCTCCCTCTGGATATTTGAGTAAATACTCTAAAAATACTTTTTTAGCTTTATTTATTTTTCCTGAAGATTTTAAAATATATCCAAGTCTGTATAAAGCTTGTTGTGATACTTCACTGTTTTTGTCTGCTAGCTGTCTAAGTATTTTTATTGATTTTTCTAACTCACCTTTTTCAAAATAAACATTTGCAAGTTGTAATTTTAATAAATCTATATGAGGATAATCTGGATACTTTTGTATAAATTCTTTTATCTGGTTTTTTACATCTTTTAAGTTTTCTCTCATTTCCATAACTGTAAGTAAATACGCTGCATCAATTGCTTCTGGTGTTCCTGCATATTTTTTTATGAAATGTGTATATAGGGTTTTTGCTTCTTTCTTTTTACCCATGTTATACAAACTATCTGCCATTCTTAAATATGCCCTTTTTCCAAGGGGTGTATCTTTAAATTTTTTGTAATACTCTTCAAATGCTTTTGCAGATTTTTCATATTCTCCGTTAGAAAAATATGAATATGCGTATAGATAACCTGCTTCTTGGGCTATTTTATCATTTCCTTTTGATAATTCTCTTAATATTTTTCTTGCTTTTGCTAATTGTAGTTTTTTCAAAAATACATACGCTTTTAAAAATTTCGATTTTCTATCAGTTTTATTTTTTATTATTTTGTATGCTAAATCTTCATTACCTAAATTAAATGCTGAAACTGCTTTCATATATTCATCTTTAAATGCTTGATATGCCTTTTTATATTCCTTTTTCTTGAAGAAATACCAACCAAGCATATTTGATGCAAAAATTTGGTCATAATTTTTTACTAATTTAATAGCCTCAAGTAGTTTAATATCATTATTAGCAAAGTAATAAATATCTGATAAATATTTTAGAGCTGCTTCTTTTATATAGTCTTTTTTTGAGTATCTGTAGGCTTTTTTCAAATAAAATTCTGCTTCATATAAATTTCCAAGATTTATTAATGCATATGCAGTATATAGATTAAACTCTGGCTGGTTTATTTCTTTTAATAGCTTATATGCATATTCATAAAAGCCTGCATTGTAAGCTGAAATAGCTATTAGTTTTTTTAGGGTTTTTTTATTTTTATTTGATAAGCCTAAAGCCTTTTGTGCAACTGCTAAAGCATCTATATATTTTCCATTTTTTAAAAGCTGGTAAGATACATAAATATAAACATTTTGAGCTAAATCTTTGTCTCTTATCTCTAAACTTCCTATTTCATCTAGAACCTTTTGGATTTGTCCTTTATTTGCAAAAACAATTAGTTTTCCATAAATTGCATATTTAGAAAAAACATCTGCCCTTGAATATTTATCTAAAAACTTATCAAATAGGTTTTCTGCTTTTATAAAATCTTTTTTCTTTAGGTATACAATTGCTTTTAAAATTGTTTTATATTTCTCATAGTTCTTAACTTGGTTTAGATTTTTTAGAGCTTTGTCTAATTTATTTTGCTTTATGTAATAATAAGATTTTGCTAATCTACAATAATTTACAAATCCTAAATCTAAATTTTCACATTTTATAGAGTTAAAATCTTCATCATCTTTTTTGTTTAAAAAATTAATAACGGACTTTAAAAACTGGTTTTCATCTAATAAAATAGCATTTGACAAAAACTTATTTGCTTGTAGTAAATCCGATAATAAAATTGCAACAACAGCTCCTGAAATACAACTTTCAGTTTTTAGGTAAAAGTCTGTATTACAGGCATACTTAAAGCTATTTAGTGCCTCTTCTAAATCATTAACTTCATAAGCAGATAATCCTAAAATATAATTTGCAACTGCAAGTAATGTTTTATCTATTTTTTTCTTATTTTTATATTTATCTACATATTCTTTTGCCTTTTGGTATGCAAATATAAAATTTCCATTTTGAAATCTTGTAATGATATTGGCGAGTTTTGCATTTTCAGGTGGAAACCCTAAAAAGCTTTTTGGTTTTCTTATATTTGCAACTATTGGTTTTATATCAACTGGATAAGTAAAAGGAATATCTATATTAAATCTTATATTTATCTGGTTTAACTGTAAAACTTTAGGAGGTTTTAAAGGTTCTTTTTGCTCTTGCTTAATCGCAATTATTTCTAGAGGAAATATAACATCTGGTAGTTTTATTTCTTCTGTCTTTTTTGCAAATGTAAAACCAAACCCTATTAAACTAAAAAGAGCTACTAAATTTATAACTTTCTTCATTTAAAATTTCTCCAATCTTTTTTACATCCATTAAAATTTGATTTCTTAGTTTTTCCAAACTTTCAAACTTTTTTTCTTCTCTTATATATTTTATAAAATAAACTTTTGCAAAATCTTGATTAGATTCTTCATGAAAATTTTGAATTATATGAGCTTCTATTAAAGGATTTTTCCCTTCAAAAGTTGGTTTTACCCCAAAATTTATTGCAGATTTATATATTTTCCCATTTATCTCAATAAATCCTGCATAAACACCATATTTTAAGCATAAATTTTCTTGAGGTTCTACATTAATCGTAGGAAATCCTAGTTTTTTACCTAATCCTCGGCCTTTTACAACTTTCCCTTTTATGTAATAAATTCTATTTATTAGTTTGTTTATTTTTTCTATATTTCCTTCTTTTAATAATTTACGTAAAACAGAAGAGCCAAGTTTATCTTTATTTAATAAAACCTTTTTGACAGGTATTACTTCTATAAAATTTTTTAAATAATTAATATCTCCTTTTTTATCTTTACCAAATTTCCAGTCTTTCCCTACAACTACAAGCTTGCAATTGAGATTATTTTTTAAAAAATCTATAAATTCATCAGGAGTTTTTTTAGCAAATTCTTTTGTAAACGAAATTACTAAAAAATAATCTATTCCTAGCTTTTTTAAAAATTCTTTTTTTGTTTCTAAATTTGTTATTTTGCAAAGGGTTTGCCCTGTGAAAACTTCCCGTGGATGTGGATTAAATGAAACTACTACCGTTTTTAAATTTCTTTCTTTAGCTTCTTTTTTTAATGTCTCTAAAACTTTTAAATGCCCTTCATGAAATCCATCAAAATTTCCTATGCTACAGGCTGTATTTTCTTTTAATGGAGTATCTTTTATGGATATTGTTTTCATTTAGCCTCGTTTAGAAATATATTTGTAGCTTCTTTTGCTACTTGATAGCTAAAACCTCTGTTAATAAGATATTTTACAATAGAGTAAAAATCTTTTTCTTTTTTATATTTTTTTAAACGGTTTAACGCTGATTTAAGCTCTTCTTCATAAGAGAATTCATCATCTAGGATATAACCTTTACTGTATAATTTTGATTTTAATTTTACATATGAAAATCCTTTTTGTGAATATTTTTCTTTATATCTTTGAAGTAATTTTTCATCATTAATATATTCATTATCTTCTAAATATTTTATAGTTTCTGCTATTTCTCCTTCAGAAAATCCTTTTTGAATAAGTTTTTTTCTTAATTCTTCTTTAAAATAATCTCTTTTACTAAGAAGTTTCAAAGCATAAGTTTTAGCTTTCAATAATTTAGTTTCCCCCTCCAAAATATCCAAATGAATTTCCAAAATCATCATCCATAGAGGTTTCTGTAGAAATACCTTTCATTCTAAGTTCTAAATCTGCAGGATTTTCTGATGCAGCAAGAGCATCTTCTTTTGTAATTAGACCTTTGTTGTATAAATCAAGTAAAGCTTGGTCAAATGTTTGCATACCATATTGGTTTTTACCTTTTTCCATTAAATCATTAATTGTTTCAAATTTATCTGGATTTAAAATAGCATCATGAATTGCTCCTGTATTTATTAACAGTTCAACAGCAGCAACCACACCTTTACCATCTTTTCGCGGAACTAATCTTTGAGATATTACAGCTTTCAATGTTGCAGCAAGAAGCATTCTTATTTGGTTTTGAGCTTCTAAGGGAAACATATCTATAATTCTATTTATTGTTTCTTTTGCGTTTTGTGTATGTAAAGTAGAAAAAACTAAATGCCCTGTTTCTGCTGCTCTGATAGCAGTTTCAATTGTTTCCAAATCTCTCATCTCCCCAACTAGAATTACATCTGGGTCTTCACGAAGAGCAGCCCTTAAAGCTGTGGAAAAATTTTTAGTATCAAGTCCTATTTCTCTTTGAACTATATAACTGTTTTTATCTTTAAAGATATATTCTATAGGGTCTTCAATTGTAATAATTACATCTTTTTCCCTTTCATTTCTATAATCAATCATAGAAGCTAAAGTTGTAGATTTTCCAGAACCTGTTGGGCCTGTTACTAAAACAAGGCCCCTTTTTTCTAAAGCAATATCTTTTAGTTTTTGTGGAAGCATTAACTCATCTATTGTAGGTATAACAGTTTTTAAAATACGAAATGCAAAAGCAAAAGTACCTCTTTGTTTATATATATTTACCCTAAATCTACTTACACCAGGAATAGAGTAAGACGTATCTAGTTCTCCTTGTTCTTCTAGTCTATTTTTGTTTGCATCTGTTGGGACAACCTTTTTTACAAAATTTGAAATATCATCTACATTTAATATTCCAAACTCTTCTTGTGGTTGAAGTTTTTTATTTATTCTAAAAAATGGCGGAAAACCAACTTTCAAATGAATATCTGATGCATTAATTTCAACGGCTTTTGTTAAAATTGAATCTAAATCAGCCATTTTCTATTGCCTTAATTATCTTTTGTTTTATTTCTTCTGCTAAAGCTTTATCATTTTTTAATCTTTCCCTTGCTTTTTCTTTTCCTTGACCAAGTTTTATATCTTTGTAAGAATACCAAGCACCACTTTTCTTAATAATTCCAAGCTCTTCTCCTAAATCTAAAAGTTCCCCTTCTTTTGAAATACCTTCTCCATAAATCACATCAAATTCTGCTTCTTTAAATGGTGGTGCAAGTTTATTTTTAACTATTTTAACTTTTACTCTACTACCAACCTTTTCACTACCTTCTTTTATATCAGATTTTCTAACTTCCATTCTCATATCTGCAAAGAATTTAATAGCCCTTCCGCCAGTTGTAGTTTCTGGATTTCCAAACATAGTCCCAACTTTTTCTCTAACCTGATTTATTAAAATTAAAGCAGTATTACTTTTATTAACTGCCCCTTTTAAAATTCTCATTGCTTTAGACATTAATCTTGCATGAAGACCAATATTAGAATCTTCTATATCTCCTTCTAATTCTGCCTTTGGAACAAGTGCTGCTACAGAATCTATAACAATAACATCAATAACTCCACTTCTAACTAGAGTTTCTGCTATTTCTAAAGCCTGTTCTCCATAATCAGGTTGAGATATTATTAAATCTTCTAAATTTACGCCTATAGCTTTTGCATATTTAGGGTCAAAAGCATGCTCAGCATCAATAAAAACAGCTTTTCCACCTCTTTTTTGAGCTTCTGCTATAATATGAAGAGTTAAAGTTGTTTTTCCAGAACTTTCTGCTCCAAATATTTCAATTACTCTTCCCTTTGGAATACCTCCAATTCCTGTAGCTTTATCTAATGATAAAGAACCTGTAGGTATAGTTTCTATATTCTTTATAGCATCTGAAGAAAAAGTCATTATAGAACCTTTTCCAAACTTCTTTTCTATTTGTGCTAAAGCACTTTCTAATGCTTTCTTTTTTGCTTCTATTTCCTCTTGCTGATTATCTTTTTTTTCTTTAGTAATAGACATTTATTTTTCCTCCTTTTAATGTTCTTAAATCTTTTATTTATAATGTTTTAATATAATCCTTATTCAGCTTTAACAACTCTTGGAACAACAAAAAACCCATTTTCTTTTTGAGGTGCATTTGCTAAAGCCTCTTCATTTGTTAGTCCTTTTTTAGGTATATCTTCTCTTAATGGAGCATTTGCATCAAAAATCTCATAAAAAGGAAAAATTCTAGATGTATCAAGCTCATTTAATTTTTCAATAAAATCTAAAATTTGAGGAAGTTGCTTTGAAAAAATTTCTACTTCTTCCTCTGATAATTCAATTTTCGCAAGTTTAGCAACTTTTACAACTTCTTTTTTTGTAAGCATAGTTTTTACTCCATATTTTTAGAATTTTAGTTTTTAGATTAACAATCACTTTTTTTGTAGTCAAGAGACTTTAATAATTATGGTAAATATGGTAAAATTTTAAGAAGTTTATCAAATTTTCGAGGTATTTTTTTTGGATTTTTCTGGTAAAAAGGTAATAGTTACAGGCTCAACAAGAGGTATAGGTAAAGTTATAGCAGTGGAATTTGCTAAAAGAGGAGCAACTGTAGTAATAACTGGAAGAAATAAAAATACAGCAGAAATAGTAGCTCAAAATATAAGAAATGAATTTAATGTAGAAGCCTATGGAATAGAACTGGATTTTTCGAAAGATGATATAACACCTGCGTTAAAGGAAATAGAAGAAAAAATAGACACACCAGATATTCTTGTAAATAATGCGGGTTTAACAAGAGATACGATTTTTATAAGAATGAAAGAAGAAGACTGGAATGAAGTATTAAAAGTAAATCTTACTGGCACTTTTAAAATTACCCAATACTTTGTAAAGAAAATGATTAAGAAAAAATACGGGAAAATTATAAATATCTCCTCAATAATTGGGTTTATAGGAAATGCCGGGCAGGTAAACTATTCAACAACAAAGGCAGGATTAATAGGATTTACAAAGTCTTTAGCAAAAGAACTGGCTCCTAGAAATATAAATGTAAATGCAGTAGCACCGGGATTTATTGAAACAGATATGACAGAACAACTTCCTGCAGATATAAAGGAAAAATATTTACAGCAAATACCTATGAAAAGGTTCGGTAAGCCTGAAGATGTTGCTGGTGTAGTGTTATTTTTAGCTTCAGATTTTGCAAGTTATATTACTGGTGAAACTATTCATATAAATGGTGGAATGTATTAAAAAAAATAATTTTGTTGGAGGTAGAAGATGGCAAATAATATTGAAGAAAGAGTAAAAGAAATTATAGCTGACCAGCTTGGAGTTTCTGTTGACCAGATTAAACCTGAATCTAAGTTTGTAGATGATTTAGGAGCTGATTCTTTAGATGTTGTTGAGCTTATAATGGCTTTTGAAGAGGAATTTGGTGTTGAAATTCCTGATGAAGATGCAGAAAAAATATCTACTGTTCAAGATGTTTTAAACTACATTAAACAAAAACAAGAATAATTTGGAGATTTAAAATGAGAAGGGTCGTCATTACCGGTTTAGGAGCTATAACACCTATAGGTAATAATGTTAATGATTTTTGGAATAATTTAATAAATGGCGTTAGTGGCATAGATGTAATAAAAAGATTTGACCCTTATACATATAAATTACCGGTAGTTATTTCTGGTGAAGTTAAAAATATTGATTATACCAAACACTTAGATAAAAAAGATGTTAAAAGAATGAGCGATTTTGTTAAATTTGCAGTTGGTTCATCTAGCAAAATAATACTCGTATCTTGAGCTAGTGCTCTAGCTATCATAACTTTCTGTT
>DTZN01000203.1 GCA_012961365.1 Hydrogenothermaceae bacterium | reverse complement strand
GATGGTGGACTGTTGAAGGGCAAAAAATGTCTAAATCTTTAGGTAATGTTGTAAATCCTTTTGAAATTGCTGAAAAATACGGAGTAGATGAAATTAGATATTTCTTAATGAGAGAAGTTCCTTTTGGCTTAGATGGAGATTTTTCTAAAAAAGCAGTTATTGGAAGAATAAACTCTGACCTTGCAAATGATTTAGGTAATCTATTTTCTAGAAGTTTGTCTATGATTAACAAATTTAAAAAAGGAACAGTTGAATGTGGTGAAAAAACTACAGATTTAGAGAAAGAATATAAAGAAATTTATTTTTATACTATAGAAAATTTTGATAAACATTTAGAAAAATTAGAGTTCAATAAAGCTCTTGAAGTAGTATGGGAATTTATAGATTTCTTAAATAAATACATAGTAAAAACAGAGCCATGGGCATTAAAAAAATCAGAAGACCCTTATCTAGACACTACACTTTATGTTTTAGCAGATGGTCTTTATGCCATAAGCTGGCTACTTTATCCTTTCATGCCAAATAAAATGAAACAAGCTCTAAATATGCTTGGTTTTGAAGATTTTAGTTTTAAACCTCAAGCTTTTAAGTTCCCAAGTGGCACAAAAGTAGCCAAAAAAGTTAAGCCATTATTTCCTAGAATAGAAGAAAAGGAGGAAGAAAAAGTGAATGAAAAAAAAGAAGAAAAACAGGTTAAAGAAATAGAAGAAGGAGTTGTTTCTATAGAAGATTTTGCAAAATTAAAGTTTAGAGTTGGTGAGGTTATAGAAGCTGAAAAAGTTCCAAAAGCAGATAAACTTCTAAAACTTACCGTAGATTTAGGAGATGAAACACGAACAGTTGTATCAGGAATAGCACAGTATTATACACCTGAAGAAATAAAAGGGAAAAAAATAATAGTTTTTGCAAACCTAAAACCTAGGAAA
Source organism: Hydrogenothermaceae bacterium (assembly GCA_012961365.1). Lineage (GTDB taxonomy): Bacteria > Aquificota > Aquificia > Aquificales > Hydrogenothermaceae > Hydrogenothermus. The sequence goes on along the minus strand of DTZN01000203.1, from coordinate 15,646 downwards.
ATATTTGGAATAGAGTCAAAAGGAATGATTTTAGCTGCTAAAGATGATGAAACCTTATCTGTTTTAACAGTTGATAAAAATGTAAAAAATGGAAGTTATATTAGTTAATAATAAGGAGGGGGCTTTCCCTCCTAAAAAAGTTATTTATTAATTAATTGGCATTTCATCTAAATCTGGAGTGTTAGTTATTCTCTGTAATGAATTTTCTCTATATATATCTACAAACAAAATATCATGGCTTTGTGAATTATTTACAATACCTGCTAAAAGCATATATTTTTCTCCAATTTGAAATCCATATGCATAAGTTATATCTGATGGTAAAATTCCAAGACTTGTCCAGTTTGGAGATTGATTATCAATAGCAGTTTTAACATCTACTAAAGATGAAATAAACAATTCTTTATTTTGCAAGTCTAAAATTAATAATTTATAATCCTTTATAAAACCTGTATCAAAATCAAGCGTGCCACTTGATGGAATAAATAATCCACTAATAGAGTAATTTTGAATGCATTTTTCTGTAGTGGAGTTATCTGATAAATAACATAAGTTATATGTATTACTATTTATATCGAGATATGAGTAAAAAATAGTATCTGTAGTTGTCCATATATTACTTTGTGAAATTTGTTTTATTAGTTGTCCATTATTTTTATCTAATATCTTATCAAATGTTGTAGTTGATACAACTATTCTACTTTTTGTAGCTTTAAGAATATCTATTAAATCTCCACCACCGTAAAGTTTTGTAAAGCTATAATCGTTAAAATCAAATTTAAATAAATTTCCACCTTCAACAGGATTTCCATGTTCTACTACAAAATAAATACCTGTGTTATCCTCATGGGATTCTGTCTTTTCAAGCCATGAGCGTTCATTTGTACAAATTGCATTTGTATTTGTAAAAGAATTTCCATCAAATTTGTATATATAGTAATTATTATTTTCTTGGGTTTTTGCACATACAAAAAATTCCCCAGTTTTAGGGTTATTTCCTATAAATTCTCCATCTGCAATATTACTTAAAACTGGAAGACAGTTTGAAAAGTGTACATCACATTTTTTTATAGTATAAGTACTTCCTTCTTCACCTATTAAAAATCCATCAATACCATAGGAATTTATTGCATAATCTGTTATAATATCCTTATTTGTAATATCATATGGTGAAGAAAATATGTCAGAAAGTAAATAATATTTATCATCATCTGTATCACATTCATTGTCATTACCAGCTGCATAAACTTCTATAAAGAAATGACCGTTTCTTTCATCAGAGTAATCATCTTCAATATTGCACACTTTTAAGTTACCAGAAATCTTCTGAGGGGTAGGTTGAGAATTACCTTTTACTAGAGATATCCAGTACACAGAATTTTCTGCAAGATATACAAGTTTATTTCTATGAAGTCCTGAATATTCACCTGTATTTACATTAGCATTTTCCATTTTATAGGAAACGTATGTTTCATCAATTTGAGTGTCTGTAATCTCAATTGGACTTGTTGGATTATCAGGATCTACGAAATGTAAACTTGCTTTATATGGCAGATAAGTTGCTATTGAATCCCCTGTTGAGTCTCCTGTTGAGTCTCCTGTTGAACTATTGGCAGGAGTGTTATTGTTCCCTCCGCCACCACCACAAGAAACAAAAATATGACTTGCCCCTATGATTACAACCATAAGAAGAATATTTAGTAAAGTTTTTTTAATCATACCTTTACCTCCCATCTTTATTTGCCTTTATTCACTATCCTATCTTTTAATATTTAATATAATAAGTAAGAATAACATAAAAAACAATGGGAAAAAACATTTTTGTTCCTATTTTTTTTATTTCTTTTGTACCAGTAACCAACCGATACATATACTTGATTTAAATTAATTTTATGCATATAATATTATTCCCTGTTTGCGAGAGTGGCGGAACTGGCAGACGCGAGGGACTTAAAATCCCTTGGCCGCAAGGCCGTGCGGGTTCGATTCCCGCCTCTCGCACCACTTTACAGGTATAAAAGGCAGATATATAATATATGTATGTGGCCAGGTAGCTCAGTTGGTAGAGCACGCGGCTGAAAACCGCGGTGTCGGCGGTTCGATTCCGCCCTTGGCCACCATTAATCTAACTTATCTATAATGCTTTTTATTTTTAAATCTTTATTCAATTCTTTTACAGTTTTATTAAAAATTGGATGAATAAAGTTTTCATCTAAATCTTTCAATGGAACTAAAACAAAATCCCTTTCATGAAGCCTTGGATGTGGAATTTTGAGATTTTCCATATCTATCACTAAATTATCAAAAAAAAGTATATCTATATCTATTTCCCTAGGCCCCCAATGAAATCTGTAAACTCTTCCAACTTTTTTTTCTACACTTTTTGTAAAATCTAAAAGCTCTAGAGGGCTTAAAACTGTGTATCCTTTCAAGACTGTATTTATAAAATTTTCCTGATTTTCATATCCTATAGCTTTTGAAATATAAAAAGGTGCAATCTGTATATCAGTAATATGTTTTTTTAAAAAGAATATAGCCTTTTTTATATTTTCTATTTTATCTCCCACATTAGAACCAAGCCCTAAAAAAATTTTGTACATTAACCCAATTCCTTGATAATATATAATTGATATAAAGTCAATTATACATAAGAAAGCAGAGAATGAAAAAATACTTATTAATACTTTTTATCTTTTATACATCTTTTGCAACAAATATAGATAACCTTTTAGACGTAGCATTTAAAGAAACTGGAAAAGGTAAATTAAATCAAATTTTTAAAATAGCCTTTAAGAGCTATAATGAGGGATTATATAACATTACCGAAAAAAAGTGTAGGGAATTTTTAAAATTATCTTCAAAAAACAATCCAAAGAGAAAGTATATCTTAGAGCTTTTAAGTAATGTTTATTTTAGAACAAAAAATGTATGGAGTATGGAGCATATTGTTTTAAATAGGCTATATCAAGAAAGAAAATACATTCCTTTAGATTTTCAAAAGAAAATCTTTGTTAATGGATATAATCTTTTACTTTTAAAGAAAAAAGATGTATCTAACATAAAAGAAAAATTCTCTTATTTACTAAAAAAGAGAAAAACCTTTAAATTACCAAAAAAACTTAATAAGTTTACACCACAGGTAAATGTATTTCTGTATGAAGGTAGTAGACTTTTTGGTGAAAATAAAATTTATTTTTCCAAAGATAACTTAACTTTTTATGAAATAGGATACATAACTGACACAGGATACGATGAGCTAAGGGAAGCAAACCCTTTACTTAATCCTTTTAATATAAGGAAAAATATGGCTGTTTTAATACCTAGAAAAAGGCTAATTCCTGCTAAAAATCCTAAATTTAATGAGATTTACATAAATCTTATTGAAAAAAGGTTGTATTATTTAATTAAAGTTGATAACAAAGGCTATATAATTACATTTCCAATTGGGATAGGAACAGATGACAATAAATCTCCTGTAGGAAAATTCCATATAAGCGAAAAAAGAGAAAATCCTAGTTGGTATGTGCCTAAAAACATAAAGGAAGAAAATCCGAATCTACCAGATATTGTTCCTCCGGGAGAAAATAATCCTCTCGGAACAAGAGCTATGAGATTAGATAGTTCTACCTACCTGATACATGGAACAAATAAAAATTTTGGTGTTGGCTTAAAGGTAAGTCATGGATGTATAAGATTATTTAACAAAGATATTGAAAGATTATATGAACTTGTAAATATTGGGACAAAAGTTGTTATATATGAAAAATTTATAAAACTAAGCAATAAAGAAAAAATTATAGAAATTCATGGAAGAAAAAAAGAATTAGAATATTTAAATCCTATAAAAAATATAGATAAATACTTTTGGCAATATTTAAAAAAGGAAAAGCGAGGAAGTGCTTTCTTCCTCTACCTACTTTCTTAAACCTTTTTCTATTACCTTTTGGACATTTTCACTTGTTTTTTTCAATTCTTCTTCTAATTCTCTAATAGCTTCTGCATTTCTATCTGCTTTTTTACTTGCAACTTCTGCTCTACCATAAGCATGCTTTGTTTTATTTTCAAGTTGTTTTAATTTTTCTTTAATCTCTTCATGTTCTTTTTCTAAAGCTTCAATCTTATTTTTATTTAGATTAACATTTCCTTTTAAAATAGCTAATTCATTTTCTACCTTTGTAAGTCTCTTATCAAGTTCTTGAACCTTTTCTTTAACTGGTTTTAATTGTTGTTGAACATAATCTTTTGTTGCACAGGATATTGATAAAAAAGTAATTGTAGACCCTAAAGCTACCAATTTAACAATTTTATTCATTTTATTAGAAACCTCCAAACCGTTAATATTAAATCTTTTCGGTAAATATTATTATTATTAAAATATTTAATTGCAGTATTTTATTTTGAAATATAAGAATATTGTTATATAATATATATAGCTACCCTCCTAAAGGTTTTTGTGCCTACCAGTTTACGTATTTTTAGCCCTCGAAAAGAGGGCTTTTTTATTTATTACACCTAACCTAATAAATATCATATCAAGAGGTATATGTCAAATGTTTAGTATAGAAAAAGCTAAAAAAATAAAAGTTTTTATTATGGATGTAGATGGTGTTTTAACCGATGGAAAGGTTATTTATACAAAAAATGGAGAAGAAATAAAGGAATTTTGTGTCCAAGATGGTTTAGGAATTGGTTTACTTAAAGTTATTGGTATAAAAACTGCTGTAATTACAGGAAGAAAGTCAGAAATTTTGGAAAAAAGAATAAAAGATTTAAAAATAGATATCTTATTTCAAGGAAAAATAAAAAAAGAAGAAGCTTATGAGGAAATAAAGAAAATATTTAATGTAAATGACGAGAATATATTATTTATTGGAGATGATGTTATAGATATCCCTGTTTTAAAAAAAGTTGGTATATCTGTAGCTGTTAAAAATGCTATCCCTGAAGTGAAAAAAATTTGTGATTACATAACCAAAAAATCCGGTGGAAATGGTGCCGTTAGAGAAGTTATTAATTTACTTCTAAAATATAGAAACGAACTGGATATTGCTATTGAGAGGTTTATAAATGGCAAGCACTGATAAAGAAAAATGGAATAAAAAATATAATAAAAAGCAATATATAGAAGAAAACCCTTCCGAAATTTTAGAAAAATTTTATTCAATAGCAAAAGTAGGAAATGCCTTAGATATAGCCTGTGGGACTGGTAGAAATGCTATATTTCTTGCGAATAAGGGTTTTAGTGTTGATGCAATAGATATATCTGATGTTGCAATAAAAATACTAAAAGGAAAAAATCCACATATTAATACCATTATTGCAGATTTAGATGAATATAATTTGGAAGAAAATAAATATGAACTAATTGTAAATGTAAATTTTCTAAATAGAAACTTAATTCCTTCTATTAAAGAGGCTTTAAAAACAGGTGGAATTGTTATTTTTGAAACTTTTATTCTTTCTCAAAAAAGAAAAAATAAGTTTTATTATCTAAGACCTAATGAACTTCTAAGACTATTTTTAGACTTTCATATCATATTTTATGAAGAAAAAGATGTATCAAAAGAAGAAAGAAAAGCTTATTTAGTTGCTAAAAAAGTATGCTAGACAAAGATACAAAAAAAATCTTTGCTATAGCCCTTCCTGCCGCTTTAAACAACTTTTTGGATATGCTTCAAATTCTTGTTGATATGCTATTTATTGGCAGGATTTCTCCTCAAGCTATAGCAGGTGTGGGACTATCTATGCAACTGATTGGTTTTTTATATGCATCTATAACAATTTTTAGTGTTGGAACAAGCTCAATTATTGCCCAATTTGTAGGAGCAAAAAGAATAAATAATGCTAAAGTTGCTACTTTTACAAATGCCATTGTATCTTTAATTTTTTCTATTCCTTTTACCGTTTTCCTATTTTTGTTTTCGAAATTGTTTTTTTCTACTTTTACAGATAACGAAATTGTCTTAAATTTATCTTCTGATTACATAAAAGTATTAAGTTTTTCTGTTCCTTTCTTATTTGTTGGAGCTGTTTTTGTTTCTACTTCTAATGGATACGGAGATACAAAAACACCATTAATAATTGGAATTGTCGGAAATATAATAAATACGATTCTTGATTTTCTTTTAATTTTTGGGAATTTTGGTTTTCCTAGACTTGAAGTAAGGGGAGCTGCAATAGCAACATCAATTGCTTATATATCAGAAGTTATAATTTATTTAGTTCTTATATATAAAAGACAAATAATAGGGCTTTTACCTTTATTTAATAAAAAAGTATTAAAAAAAACATTGCAAATAGGTATTCCTTCTGGCTTAGAAAGGATTATTATTTATAGTTCCTTTATGCTTTTTGTGTGGATTATAAGCCAATATGGAGTTTATACCCTTGCTGGATATCAGATTGGACTTAGAATTGAGGGACTTGCATTTATGCCAGGCTTTGGATTTGCAATTGCTGCAATGACACTTGTAGGGCAAAGTATAGGAGAAAAAAATATTTTAAAAGCAAAAAAACTAGGACTTAGAACTGCTTATATAAGTGCATTTATCATGCAAACCGTTGGAGTTTTTATATTTTTATTTTCAGATAGTTTAGCAAATATATTTACTAATGACTCTAAAACTATAAAAGAAGCATCTTTATATTTGAAAGTAGTTGCTATTTCTCAATTTCCTTTAGCTATTGATTTTGTTTTATCTGGAGCTTTAAGAGGTTCAGGAGCTTCTAAAGTTTCTTTAGCTATAAATACTTTATGTTTATGGATTTTTAGACTTATACCTGCTTTTTTTATAACTATAACTTTAAAAAACTTACTTTTAGTATATCTGATAATGGTTATCGAAACATTCATAAAAGGATTCGTCATATGGTATATTTTTGCTAAAAATAAGTGGGTAAAGGAGATAAAATATGCCTGAAAATATTGACATAAATAAAGTGCAAGATGTTGTTAACAATCCTAATAAGTATCTAAATAAATTTGAGGAAAAAAAAGAAAATATAAAAAAGGAAATAGCCGAAAAACTTCCTCCAGATTTAAAACCTTATATGGAAGGAAATACAGGAGATATAATTTTGTTTATTTTTGCAATGTTTATTTTAATTTTATTCCTTAAAGTTATTAGTCTTGCCTTTAGAGTAATTTTAAATATTGTTGGAATTGCATCTATTATTTTTATAGTTTATTTATTGTTTAAACATTTTACAGGAAATGGTTAAATAGAAATGATAAATATAAAAAGCAGTATATTTAGTAATACAAAGTATGTTATCTTAACAGGTAAAAGGTATATAAAAATTAAAGCTAAGTAATACAAAATTAAATACAAAATAGAAACATAATGATTAGTTATCATTATTTCAAATTTGCTTAACCACTTAACTAAGTTTGAAAAAATTACTCCTACATAATCCATTACATTTACCAAAAATTTGATTTGAAAAAGTGTAATAAGATTTAAAATTTCTAAAAACACATAAGGATACAAAATAGCAATCAAAGGGGTTGTAAACAAAATAGATATTAAAGAAAATTTACCAAAATTAAAAAGTAAAACAGGTAAAATGAATAAAGAAGCAACTAATGATGTTATATAGGATTTTAAAATAAAATCTAAAAATTTATTCTTTATGTTAAATCTCAACTTCTGCCATACTAAAAATATCCCTAAGACTGCTAAAAATGACAACTGAAAACTTAAAGAAAATATTGTGTAAGGTTCTACTAAAATAGAAATAAAGGCTATAAAAAAAAGTAAATTTAAAAAGTTAAGTTTATAACCTTTTATTTTACTAATAGCAAAAAAAATTCCTCCTATAGAAGCTCTTACAACTGGGATTTTAAAACCTGATATAAAAACAAAAACTGATAAAAACAAAATAGTAGTAATATACGCAAGTTTTTTTGAAATTGGAGAAATTAGCAAAAAAATTACAGAAAATATAATTGCAATATGAAAACCGCTAATTGCTAAAAGATGTATAAGACCTGTTTGTAAATATGCATTTTTTGTCTCTTTGTCTATATAAGACCTATCTCCAAATATTAACGCATTTCCTATTGCAAAACTTTGATGATTTAATGTTTGCTTTTTAAATAAATCTATCAGATAGTTTCTAAAACTATTTACTAAACTTATAAATTTGCTTTTTTCTTCTTTTATAAATGGAATATCTGCTTTTAAATAAATTTTATCGTATTTAGTTTTTATTTTGCCAAGTGCATATATATTACTTAAAAAATCTGGTTTTAGATTAGAAATTACAGTTATTTGTTTTCCCTCTAAATCTTTTAACTCTGATGATAAGACTTTACAATTAAATTTACTCTTACCATAGTAATTTTGAAAAAAAGATACAACTTTACACTCTAGATAGACAGGTTTGCCTTTTGGTAGTTTTTTTAAATCTATAGGTTTTGGAGTTATATAAATTCCAAGTAAGAAAGATGTAATCAATAAACTTATTAAAGAGATATATTCTTTAAGAAAAATTGATAACCCTACAAAAACTACAATCAATATAATGGGAATAGAAACAGGAATAATAAAAATTTTAGTTAAGATTCCCAAAACTAAAGCAATAAAAAGATAAACAAATAAATTATCCATTTTGGGATAATGTATAAAATCTATAAAATGCTCCCTTTTTCTTTATTAACTCACTAAAACTTCCTTCTTCTATTATTTTCCCATTTTCAATAACTACAATTTTATCTGCTACATCTATGATTGAAAGTCTATGGGTTATCATTAAAATCGTTTTGTTTTTAAAATGATTTTTAATCTCATCCATTATATATTCTTCCGTTTCAACATCTAAAGCAGATGTTCCTTCATCTATAATTAAAATTTCTGGATTTTTTAGAAATATTCTTGCTATAGAAATTCTCTGTTTTTCTCCGCCTGATAATCTTGAACCTTTTTCTCCTAAAACTGTATCTAATCCATTTTCTAGATTTTCAACAAAATTAGCTTTTGCTTTTTTTAAAGCTTGTAGTAGTTGCTCATCAGTAGCATCTGGTTTTGCAATTAATAAATTATTTCTTAATGTATCGTTAAAAATAAATACTTCCTGCGAAATCATTCCTATATGTTTTCTTAATGAAGAAGGTTTATATTCTTTTAACTCATGTTCATCAATAAAAATCTCTCCCCTATATCCCCTAACTAAAGCAGGAAGTAGCTTAACAAGAGTAGATTTTCCAGAACCTGTTAAACCAATAATTGCTAGCTTTTGCCCACTTTTTATGCTTAAGTTTATATCTTTCAGGATTTCATTGCCATCTATTTCCAAATTTACATTTTTATAAATAATCTGCTTTTTTAAACCTTTAAATTCTATTCCTTCATCTTTCTCTTGAGGAAGATTTAAAATATCTTGAATTCTTCTTACAATAGGCTGAACAATTTTTATATGAAGAAGTCCCCGTTGAAAAACCTGCGCACTGTTCACAAGTATTAATAGTGCTCCTAAAAATGCAAAAAATTCTCCTGTTGTTAACTCTCCGTTTATTATACGGTATCCCCCGTAAGAAATAATTAATGCTACAGTAAAATAAGAAACTACTTCTACAGAAGATAAATAAAACACATCAGTAAGTATAGACTTAACTTGTGCATTAAAAATGTCATTGTTTATCTTATTAAATTTAATTTTTAATATTTTTGTACTAAAAAGTTTTAGAAGTTCAAAACCTTGAATAAGTTGACTAATAAACTGTGTATAATTAGAAATTGATTCTTGTTGATATTTAGAATATTTTTCCCTTAATTTTCCAAAATAACTTAAACTAAAAAATAAGATAGGCACCAATAGTAATATTATTATAAAGAGTTTCCAATCTATATATATTAATACTCCTATCATAAATATAACTGTGAAAAACTGGGAAAGTAAATCTACTCCTATTTTTTGTAAACTTTCTTTTAAAGTAAAAATATCATTTGATACTCTACTTATAATGTCTCCTAAATCCCTTTTATAAATAAATTCTGGTCTTGAACCTAAAATTTTGACAAATGCTTCCTGTCTTAACTCCTTTAGTAATTTAAACGATGCATACGGAAAAGATGCTTCCTTTAGCAAAATACCTACCTGCCTAAAAATAGCTATAGCTAAAATGGCAATTACTAAAAGTTTTAGCTTTGCCAGATTTTTCTCTATAAAAACATCATCTATAACATCTTTTAAGATAAATGTTATTCCTGAATATGTAGCTCCTTCTATTAAACTTCCTAAAGTGGCTAAAAGTATAAAAAGGTAATATTTTTTCAGTTTTAATAAAATGAATTTTATTTCTTTAATTGGGCTCCTCCAGTATTAAATCTATAAATTTATCTACCACTGCTTTTTCTGAAAAATTTTTATTAGAAAACTCATAAGCATTTTCTTTTATTTTATTTAAGTATGAAACATTTTCTTTTACATTCTCATAAATTTCTAATATTTGTAAATAGTTTTTATTTTTTGTAATAAACCCATTTTCTCCATTTTTTATTAAAAATTTTACATTACCTGCTGGATAAGCAATCACAACATTCTTCATAGACATAGCTTCTATAGCTGTTCTACCAAAGCTCTCATCTGCGTAACTTGGCATAATAAAAAAATCAGACAGTAAATAATAGTCCCAAACATTAGAAACAACTCCAGTAAAAGTAAATACATTATTAAGTTTTAAGCTTTTAACAAGCTTTTTTGCGTTTTTAGCATCCGTTCCATCTCCCACAACATAAGCTAGTATGTTTTTGTCTTTATTATACACTTCCTTAATAAAATTAATAAAATCAAAAATTCCTTTTCCTTTTTCTATTCTCCCAACAAATAAAAAAACTTTTTTGTTATTTATATTAAATTTTTTCCTGAAATTAATTCTTTTTTTCATGTCATAAGAAAAATTTAAGCTCAAAAAATTTGGGATTACTTCTACATTTGTTAGTTTTTGATTTACTAAACTCTCCTTTACATAATCACTAACAGCTAAAATTTTATATATGTTAGAAAGTATATATTTTCTTAAAAAAATTGGTTGCTTATTTGTCATATGTCTAAATAATAAAACCTTTGCTTTTGCTATTTTACCAGCTAGATAAGTATTTATATATTCTTTACCATTATTACCTACAACAAAATCAGGTTTAATCTTTTTAGCAAATTTAGTTAAGTTAAAAAAGGCCAAAGGTGCAAACTCGCTTCTTATAGTAATATAAACTTTTTTATCAGGTGGTATATTTATATTTTTATCTATAAAACTTCCTTTAGATACAGCTACATATAAGTCTATATTTTTCCTTTTTGATAAAGAATTAATAAAATCTACAGAATGGGATTCTGTTCCACCTGCTATTTTTAAAGGACTTGCATTAATCCACAAAAGTTTTTTTCTTTTCATCTCAAAATAACTTTTTTTATGAAACTTGGTAAAGATATGACTTTGTTTCCAGAAATAAATACTCTATTTATCTCAAAAGGATTTTCTAAAAAGTTTAAATTTCCTTTTTTTGTAGTAAATGCATATTTATAACCTGCATTTTTTACCAAAGAAACTATTTTTTTGTTGTAATCACCATAAGGATAACAAAATGTATTTATTTCTATACCTAAATTATCTTCCAAAAATTTTTTTGAAAATTCTATTTCTCTCTTAGCATCTTTCAAGGGAATTTTTGTAAGGAATGGGTGAGTCATGGTATGTGAACCTATTATAAATCCTTCTTTGACTAAAAATTGTAAATCTGACCAGTTCATTACAGGAATTTTAACATTTAACTTTTTATAATCCCACACATTGTATTTCCCTATAAACGAAACAGGAATAAATATATAAGCTGTTGCTTTCAGCTTTTTTAGTATTGGATATGCATTTTCTATAAAATTTTTAAATCCATCGTCAAAGGTTAGTATTACAGATTTTTTTGAGAGGTTTTCTAACGTTGAAAATTTGTATCCTAATAACTTTAGTGTTAACATCTGTTTTTTAAATTCTAAAGGTTTTACAAATAGCGATTTTAGATTTGCATTTTTATTTGGAATATCTATACTATGATACATTAAAGCTTTTATTTTCACTTAACACCTCATCAATAGCAATTGCAACATCATTAAAATATTTTTAAACTCTTTTTTCTCCATAATATTTCTCACTTAGTCCAAATAGTAAAAAATATAAAGGTAATATAGCATCCCAAATTCCACTAAATATTCCTCCTACAAAGAAATAAGTAGGAAAAACTGCAAAAGAAAAAGCAACAAACTGTTTCGTATTTTTAATTTTCAGTGAAAAAATATATTTAAAATATACAAACATCATAAAAATTATACCAAGTAAACCTAAAATCCCCTTTTGAATAAATTCAGATATTAAAAATATAGATTCATAAGTTCTCCCAGCTGGAGAAGGAGGATCTAGATAATAACCGGAATTATATCCATGTCCTATCAATAATGGAACTATATTTTTATTTTCTATATCCTTTTTTATAACTTCTATTCCTCTCTTTCCAATATACCACCTGTTAGAAGAAAATTTATTGATTTCTTCTTCAGAAGCTTGAAGAGTTATAATTTTAACAATAGTTTTATATTTAGGAAATTTGTAAATTGCATAACTTATTCCAAAAGAAAAAATAACAATAAATAAAATAAGAATATAGAAAATGATTTTCCTATTTATATTAAAAAGCTTATAAAGTTTAATAAAAGTAATTAAATAAATAGAAATTAAACCAAGAATTGGATTTCTTTTTCCTGTCCAAAAAACCAAAAATGCAAAAAATAAAGCTAGAGATAGGAAAACAAACTTCTTTTTTTTATCTTTTTCTAACAAGAATAAAACAAATGCAGAAATACTACCTAAAGAAAATATTATACCTATCTCAAAAATTCCTCCCCATATTGGTTTATATGTATGTTTAAAAATAAAATTAAATATAACCACAAAAATTTCTAAAAAAGAGAAAAATACAACTACTAAATTTAATTTCCTAAAAAGTTCATAACTTGGGTTAAATGCATTTTTTGCAAAATATGATACAAAAAAGAAATTTTGATTCAGGACACCTGCTAAATCTTTTAATTTTCCATAAATTATTGTAGAAGCAATAGAAGGTATCATTATCAAGAATAAAGGAATTGTGAAAATACCATTTATTTTTATTTTTCTTTTAAAAATTAAATAAAATTCCCATAGTAGAAATAAAATAATAAGCAATTCAAATAAAGATATAGATATAAACGCAGAAGATAACAATATTATTAAAAATTTATCCTTGTCTATATATTTCATTTAAAACCTCTTTTGCTCCCATGTTTAAAAGTTTTTCAGCTAAAGTTTTACCCAAATCTTCAGGTTTTCTTAAATCTCCTTCTAAAGACTTTTTAAAAAATTTTTTTGCTTCTAAATCACTAACAAAACCAGTAATATGTATCTTGCTATTTTTTATTTCCGCATAAGCCCCTAAAGGAACCTGACATCCTCCTTCAAGGGTCTTCAAAAATGCCCTTTCTGTTGTTGCTTTTATAAAACTTTCTTTATCATTTAAAACTGATACAATTTCTTTTGTCTTTTTATCATCTAGTCTTGCTTCAATCCCAAGAAACCCTTGGGCAACTGCTGGAATAAAATCAAATGGAGCAAAGACTTGTTTCGCCTTATTTGATAAACCAAGTCTTTTTAATCCTGCGTATGCAAGTATTATGGCATCATATTGTCCTTCTTCTAACTTCCTTAATCTTGTATCAACATTACCTCTTAAATCTTTTATCTGTAAATCCGGTCTTTTTAGTTTCAACTGAACTTTTCTTCTAAGGGAAGATGTACCAACAACTGCTCCTTTTGGAAGTTCATCTAAAGACAGATATTTAACAGATACAAATGCATCTCTTGGGTCTTCTCTTTTTGTGATAGCTACAAGTCCAAGACCTTCTGGGAAAAATGTAGGAACATCTTTTAAAGAATGAACAGCTATATCTATTTTATTTTTTAGCATTGCTTCTTCTATTTCTTTTACAAAAAGTCCTTTTCCGCCTACCTTAGCAAGGGGAACATCTAAAATTTTGTCTCCTTTTGTTGTTATTTTTACAAGCTCTACTTCAAGATTTGGAAAATGTTTTTTTAACTCATTTGCAATAAAATTTGCTTGCCAAAGAGCTAATTTACTCTTTCTAGTTCCTATTCTTATCTTCAAAACTTTCCCTCTTATATTGACAATTTTAATTATTCATTATATATTAATTTACCCTTGTTTAGCAGTTTTTAGGGCCCGTAGCTCAGTTGGTTAGAGCAGACGGCTCATAACCGTCCGGTCGGAGGTTCGAGTCCTCCCGGGCCCACCATTTATACTTAGAGGCAAATATGGATACTATTTTAAATTTACTTCTTCAACTTCAAGAGCTAGATTTTCAGATAGAAAACATAAGGAAACAGTTAAAAGACCTTCCTTCAAAAATAGAGCACTTAAAGCAAAAAAAAGAAGAACTTTTATTCTCATTAGATAAAATAAAAACTCAAATAAATCATTTAGAAGCAGAAAAAAGGGAAAAAGAACTAGAAATTCAAGATTTAGAAGATAAAATTAAAAAAGTTGAAGAAAAACTCCTAAAAGTAAAAACAAATGATGAATACAAAGCTCTTCTTAGAGAAAAAGCAAAAGCAGAAGAAAAGATAATGGAAATAGAGGATGAGATTTTAAACCTAATGGAAAAAATAGAAGTTCTAAAGCAAGAAGAAAAAACGGCAAATGAAGAATATAAAAATAAGATAGCAATGTTAGAGAAAGAAATTAACGAAAAAGAAAATGAATTAAAAACCTTGGAAGAAAGTCTTAAAAATTTGGAAAAACAAAGGCAAGAACTTGCAAATTCTATAGATGTTTCATTTTTAAAAAGATATGAAATGGTTAAGACAAAAAAAGGTTTGCCTGTGATAGCAGTAATAAACAGTGATACTTGTTCTGGTTGTTTTATGATTATTCCACCAAGACTATACAATGAGATAGTTAAAGGGAAAAATTTAACAAATTGTCCTCATTGTGGAAGATTTTTACTTTATGTATCAAGTTAATATATAATATTTGCTTAATACAAATGGAGGTTTAAATTGGGAAAAAGACCACTTATAGAAGAAGCCTTAAAAAAAGTAAGAAATAGATATGAACTTGTTCATGCTGCTTCAAAACTTGCTAAAAGATTATATGAAACAGGTGCTGAAAGCTACGTAACAGAAGAAGGAGTTCCACTAAAAAAAACTGTTATAGCGATAGACGAAATTGCAAAGGGTAGAGCAGTAATTATTAGACCTTCTACAAGTGAAAACAAAGAGTGAACAAAGGTATATCTGGAGAAACTTCTTCCTAGATATAAATTAATTCGTTTTTTCTCCTTTTTTACACTTGTAATATATTCGAATTTCATTATAGTATTAATGATTTCTTAGTAATCGTTAAAAGGGGAATGAATTTGCTTCTTATTTTTATTACTTCCATCTAGGAATTGAGATACAAATTTAACAAATAGGTATATAGTTAGAAAGTAGATAGTAAATTCCAACGAATGAAAACAAGGGCCTCTGTGCCGCTAGGCGTCGTCCATCCACTTTTACCACGTCCACTTCCGGGTCGACTTTGGTGCCTAGCTTGGTCACCGT
>DTZN01000202.1 GCA_012961365.1 Hydrogenothermaceae bacterium | reverse complement strand
TGTGCTCTTCCGATCTTATGACAAGCAGTTTAGACAGAGAAAAAAGTTTATTTATAGGATTACCGGATAAATAATATACACTATTAAATTACATATTAACTAAGTTTGGTGACTTCTCAAAAAGAATACTATAAAAAATAGCCTTATCCATCATGAGAGGTCACCACACTTTACAAAACAAAAAATTTCTATAAATAAGATATGAATATTAAAGACTTATTGTTAGAGCTTAAAAATAAGTTAGAAGAAGAAAAAGAAGAGCTTCTTAAACTTGATAATCCACAACGGTTATTTAAAGTAATAGAAGAAAAAAAAGAAATTCTAAAAAAAATATCTGAATATGAAAAAGAAGATTTTAAAGAACATGTAGATTTAATAGAAGAAATAGAAAAGCTAAGCAAGAAAAACCTTAGCTTAGCTTTAAATAATATGAATATGATAGACGAAATATTTTCTGCTATTTTTGATGAAGAAACAGTTAAGCAGTATTCCCCCTATGGAGAGCAAATTTCACAACCTAAATCTGGAATTTTAAATAAAAAGATATAAATTGCCGATAATAGGATTAAATCTTATATAAGAGCGGAATAAAAAATGTCTTTATTTGGTATTCTTTCTTTAGGTTCACAAGCTTTACTAACAGGTAAAAGGTCTATAGATATAACAAGTGAAAATATATCTAATCAATATTCAGATGATTATTCAAGACAATTAATCCATCAGGAAGATTTAGTCCCTACAGGTGTAAATATTACAGATATTGAAAGAGCTTTTGATATTTCCTTATTTAGTAGAATTGTATCTGTAAAACAACAAGTTTCTCAGGGACAAACTTATTCAGATATTCTTTCACAAATAGAAGCATTATTTAATGATATTCACGGTTCTGGATTTGGAGAAAAAATTACAGAATTTTTCAACGCTTTTAATGATATTGCTATTAATCCTGACGATATATCGGCTAGAGATAAAGTCATCTCGGTAGCAAAGCAACTAGTAGGTAGAATAAGAGATATTTATAATAATTTAATTAGCATAAAAAGTGAAACAGAGCTTGCTATAAAAGATAATATCCAAAAAGTAAATGATATATTAACTGCTCTTGCAAAAACAAATGAGAATATAAAGGCTTTTTCGGAAGATAAAATAAGATTAAATAATTACCTAAATCAAAGGGATAGGCTTCTAAGAAATTTATCGGAAATATTAGATATCAAAGTAAAATTTAAACCAGATAATACTGTGGAGGTTGTTTCTGTAAAAGGACACCCGTTAGTTCTATACGATAAAGCATCTATACTAACAACAAAACAAGAAAATGGAGAGTTAAAAGTTTTAATAAATGGGGCTAATTTAACAAATTTCTTTCAATATGGAAAGATAGGAGCCCAACTTCAAGCTATAAAATTTATAAACCAGAAATTAGATGATTTAAACGATTTTACTACTGTTTTTTCTGCTTCAATTAATAAAATACATAGAAATGGTTATGACTTAAATGGGAATACTGGAATAAACTTTTTCAAAATTTCTGCAGACAGTTCAAAAACATACATAGATGCATCTAATATTGATTTAAACATAACAGACCCAAAGCAAGTTGCTGCAGCTGCAAGCAACAATTATTTAAATTCTGATAACACGGTTATTAAAGGTATTATAGCTCTTAAGGATTTTAATGAAAATACAATAAAACAGTCTAATACTGCAGTTGCTTCTACAAGCACTTTTGGAGGAGGTAGTTTTGATATTTATTTAAACAACCAAAAAATAACTACTATAAATTATGGGGTAGCAGATACAATAACAGATATAGCAAATACAATTAATTCTTCTCAAGATTTAATTGTAGCTAATGTTTATGAATATCCAAATGGTTCAGGTAATTACTATTTAGAACTTTATGCAAAAGATATATCAAAATCTGGTTCTATAAAGCTAAAAGATGATACAGGAAATTTTGTAGCAACAATTGGTGGAATATCAGATAAAAATGGTATTTTTAATAATACAGAAGAAACAGCATTAACAACAGGAACTTTAACAATAGGAAATATTAACTATTCACTTGTAAATACTGACAACTATAGTTTAGTAAAAAACAAATCATTTTCTGAAGCTTATAATAAAAGATTTATTGTTGATATAGGTTTTAAAATTGAAACAACTAAAGATAATTTAGAAAATAATACAACATTCTTAAATTCTCTAGAAGACAAACTTTCACAAATTAGTAGCGTAAACTTAGATGAAGAACTTACAAATATGCTAAAATACCAAAGAGCATACCAATCCGCTGCAAAAATTATATCTATAACAGATGAACTTCTGCAGACTATATTAGGACTGGTAAAATAATTACCTAACAGTTAAATCAAATATAGGCAGTAATGTTGCAAATATAAAAAACCCTATAAATGTAGAAAGTATTATCAATATAGCAGGTTCTAACAATGACATAAATCTATTTATTAGCTTTTCTGTTTCTTTTTTGTAAATTCTTGCAAGGATTTCTAGCATACTTTCCAGTTCTCCTGTTTCTTCTCCAATTTTGATAAGTTGAATGTTGCTATCTGATAGTAAATTCTCTTTAGATAGAACTTCTGACAAGCTTTTACCTTTATTTATCTCTTTTGCAACCTTTAAAAATCTTTCTTTAATTAATGAATTTGTTATAGTTTCGTTTGCAATTTCAACTGCTTTATCTAAAGTTAACCCCCCTTTTAAAAGTAAACTTAAAGTGTTTCCCCAGTTTGCATAAATTGAATAAAGATGGACATTTTTAAAAAACAAAACTCTTAGTTTTACTTTATCTATTAATTTTTCTTTAAAAATCTTCTTCCTAAAAACTATTAATAAAACAACAAATAATGGAAAAATAGATATAACTTTTGAAAAAAAGTAAGATAAACCTATAACAAATTTAGTTGCAAAAGGTAGTTCTTTGCCAAATTGCGAATAAAGCTTTGTTATTGTTGGAACCACATAAATCATAATAACAACCATAGCTACAAATCCAACAAGTATAACAACTGTGGGATAAATTAAGGAGTTTATAATTTGTTTTTTAAATTCTTCTTGCTTTTCTATAAACTGTGAAGCAGATAAAAATATCTTATCTAAAGCTCCTGATGTTTCACCTGCTTTAATCATTTCAACTAAAAATTTAGGAAATATATTAGCTCTTTCAAAAGCTTCTGCAATAGATAAACCTTCTTTTAAGTGTGTTTGAACTGTTAACAGTTTATTTTTTAAGTTTTCATTTTCTGTTTGTTTAGCAACAATTTCTACTGCATTTGTTATATGAACTGATTTTTCTATCAAAACTCCCATTTCATATAATAAAAGGGCTAATTCTTCTTTTGAAATATCTTTTTTCCTAAAGGAAAAATTGAAAAGCTTTTTACTTTCTTTTTTTTCTATTTGGGTAATCTCTATAGGAATTAAACCTTTTGAAGATAATTTAGTTTTTAAATGTGATACAGATAAAGCTTCTTCTATATCTGTTATTTCCTTTCCTTCTTTTGATACTGCAGTATATTTAAAAAATGGCATAT
>DTZN01000201.1 GCA_012961365.1 Hydrogenothermaceae bacterium | reverse complement strand
TTAGTTCAAATATTTGATAGTTGGGGAGGATACTTATCACCTGATGATTATAAAGAATTTGCATTACCACCAATAAAGAAAATTATTAGTAAATTAAAAGAAAAAACAAATAAACCAATAATTCACTTTACAAAAGGCGTTGCTGGCTTTTTAGACCATATAATTACATCAGGTGCTGATGTGTATAGTGTAGATTGGATGATAGATTTAAAAGATGTAAAAGAGAAAGTTTATCCAAAATCTGCTATTCAAGGAAATTTAGACCCTATTGTTTTATATGCAGATAAAAAAGTAATAAAAAGAAAAGCTATAGAGATACTTGAAAAATGGGGAATTGACAGTGGACATATATTTAATTTAGGGCATGGATTGATGCCTGATATGGAATTTGAAAAAGTTAAATTTTTAGTTGAAACTATTCAAAAAGAAAGTATTAGATAAATAAATACCCCCATTTTGGGGGCTATAATTCGTATTATGCAGCTTGTTCTTTACTTGGAGGTGGAGGTAAGAAAGGTTCTATTCCTTGCTCTTTAGCCCATTCTCTAGCTAAATCGTAAGCTGCAGAAGCAGTTGCCAAATTCTTTTCAATTAATTCGAGCTTTCTTTTAAATTTCTTTTCAATTGCAGAGTCAAGCGTAGCTGTTCCACCAGAAGCTACATATTTCTTTAGGAATCTAGCTTTAATACCTTCTTCAATAGAAGGTTTACTAACTATTCCAATAGCTCCAAATAATGCTCCAAGCATTGCCATGTTAGTAGCAAGCTCAGTTCCTGCTATTTCTAAAGCAAACTTAGTAAAATCTCTGCTTAAAACATAAACATTTTTCTCTTCAAGTAGTTTTTTATCTTCAGGAGTAAGTAAATCCTCCTCACTGTTAATTAGTATAAGTCCATTTTCTTTAATCCCAGAATAGAAAGGCATAGTATAAGATTTACCCATTGTTATAACTTGAGGGTGGAAAACCATTATAACATCAGGATAAACAACCTCTCCTCTATCATAAATAGGCACTACCCCAAGCCTTGCATAACTTTCTGATGGAGCCATCCTTTTCTCTGCACCAAAGAACGGATTGGATACTGCATAGTATCCTTCATTATCAGCAGCAGTAGCAATAATGTGGGCAGCAGTAACAGCACCTTGCCCACCAAGAGCAGGCATCCTTATAGATATTGTTTTTCTACTCATTATAATAAGCCCTCCTCTTTATATTTAGCTAAAACTTCTTCAGCTTCGGGAGTTTTATACTCAAAGAATTTAAATCTTTCTTTATCCCTAGCTCTCATTTCTTCAAGACCATCATCAGAGTTTAATCCAATTTCTAGGATACAAGGTGTATATAAGTGAACATAAGTTGGTCCCACTTCTCTAGCTACATAAATAGCTTCTTTAATGACCTTTTCTACTCTTTTTGGAGAAGAAACTGTTAATCTTGCAACATAATGACATCCAGAGTCTATTGCAAGTTGCCACATAGGAACTTTTTCAAATTGCTTTCCTTTTGGAGCCATTTTAAATATATGACCTTTTGGAGTTAATCCAGATTCCTGTCCACCTGTATTAGCGTAAACTTCATTATCAAAACAGATTGTAGTTATTTTTTCTTGTCTAAAGAAAGATTGTAAAGTATAGTCTAAACCAATATCAACTGTAGCACCATCACCAGCTAAAACAACAACATCCTTTACTCTGTCCAATCATCTCAGCAACTTCGCCTATGTCAGCTTCTCTCTCGACAAGCTCGTGTAATATTCGCACT
>DTZN01000200.1 GCA_012961365.1 Hydrogenothermaceae bacterium | reverse complement strand
CCTGGTGATAGTATTTTAATAAAAGAAATTGAAAATGAGGAAAAAGGAAAAACTGTAAAAATACTTGGAGAGGTAAATCGACCAGGTGTATATGAATACAAACCAGGAATGACTCTTTATGATTTAATAATAAAAGCAGGAGGATATACAGAAGATGCATATCCTAAAGGGCTAATATTTATAAGAGAAAGTGCAAAGAAACTTCAACAACAACAATTAGAAGCTACCATTCTCACGATGGAAGAAGAATTATCTCAAAGTTCCGAAAGTTTAGAAGCGGTAGGGGCGACACCTCAAGAACAAGCTTTGGCTAAAATGGCTATAGAAAAACAAAAAAAACTCCTAGAAATAGTAAAGAAAAAAGCAAAAGTTGGTCTAGGGCGTATTGCTTTAGATATTCCAGATTCTTTGGAAAAATTGAAAAATTCATCAGACAATATAGAACTACAAGATGGAGATTTTATATACATACCTGCCAAACCTAACTATATATTGGTATTAGGAGGTGTTTATAATCAAATATCCTTACCTTATAGAAAGGGTAAAACAATAAAATGGTATCTTAAAGAAGTAGGAGGATTAAAAGACTACGCTAAAAAAGATGATATCTACATAATAAAAGCAAACGGAAGGGTAATATCACAAAGAAATTATGAAAATTTTGCATTTTATTGGGATGATAACAAGTTAAACTTTGGAAAAGATTTTTATTCTTTACAGCTAGAACAAGGAGATGCAATAGTAGTTCCTACTGAAATGAAAATTCCTATCTTATGGAGACCTTTAATTAAAGATATTACGCAAATTATTTTCCAAGCACTATCTACTGCTGTATTGGCTTCGAGGTTGTAAGACATGATGAAGAAACTGTTTTTTATATTTAGTATATCGCTTTTAACTTTTCTAAATTTTAAAAGTTCCTTTTCTCATCCCCTTTTAAATATAAATGTTGATGATGACTTTATTTACGATAATATTCAAGCATCAAAGTATAGTAATAAACAGGTTTTTTCGATAAAACCTTTACCATATATAGCATCAATTTTAGCTAAAAGTAGATTGAATTTAATAGCTAATTCCATAGAAAGACCTATTAAATATATAAAACCTATAAATACAATACAGGTAAAAACTTTTTACACGAATGCAAACTACTTGTTGTTAGAAGGGCAATCTGGGTTATTATTAAAAAAAGGGTTTAATTTAATAACTTTAGAAGATGGTCAAATATCCCTAGGGGAAAATTTTATTTTCTATTATCAACTAAGGCAAATTTTCAATGATGATACAAAAAAAGGAGAAGTCCTTAGAACATATGGAAAATTTTTATTTGGCAAATTTTCTTTTGAAGCAGGGATAGATAATGTAAATTGGGGAAATGGAGAATATGGAATATTACTATCAAATAACGCGTATCCATTTCCTTTAATAAAACTTCAAACAGAAAAACCTCTAAATTTTGTTGGCAAATGGAGCTTTTCAATATTAAATGGGTGGTTATTTGAAGATAGACAAGATGTATCAAATCCAATGTTATTAGGAATTAGAATTGTATATAAGCCTTTTGATTTTCTAGAAATAGGTGGGACAAAAACAACTATGTATGGGGGGGACGGAAGGCCTAAATATAAACTAACGGAATACTGGCAACTTTTAACTTCTTATAGGGATAATATTCCTGGGGATAAATATGATAATGATTCTTATGCAGGTTATGATATTGTAGTATATATTCCTAATAAATGGACAGATACACTAAAGATTTATTTTGAGCAATATGGAACAGATATCTATGCATTTTGGCAAAAGGAAGATGAAGGATTTGGTAGCAAGTTTCCTTTTATTTTTACTCTTCTTTCACGGGCATATAATATAGGTATTTTTGCATCAAAAAATAAAAATATACTTAGATTAGAATATGTAGAAATACCAAGTGTGTTTTATTACCACCATTGGTATCCTCACGAAGGATATTCATATAAAGGAATATCTTTAGGATATCCTTATGGTAGAAATGTTAAAGTTTATTTTTT
The DNA here is from genome assembly GCA_012961365.1 of Hydrogenothermaceae bacterium. Classification (GTDB taxonomy): domain Bacteria; phylum Aquificota; class Aquificia; order Aquificales; family Hydrogenothermaceae; genus Hydrogenothermus. The sequence goes on along the minus strand of DTZN01000200.1, from coordinate 1,215 downwards.
TAAGTTTCATAGATGGATAAATAATAAAAACTGGTTTACTTTAAAAACAGCATATTTTAAGCAACTTTGGGAAAGAGAAAACCCTGAGGTTGACAATTATTTTGTGTCTTTTGAGTATAACAAACTCATAAATAAAACATTGCAAATTAGCCCATTTTTTAGGATAGATTATAGAGAAAAATTTGATACAAATCTATTACCTACAAAGTTCGAATTTAATGATAAATCTAAAACATTTATAACTTTAGGTTTATCTATATTTTTAAGATTTTAGGAGGTTTTTATGCAACAACAAAGGCAAGGAAATATACCTAATAATCCTATAAATTATTATGTGGAAGAAGATGAAATAGATTTATATGAACTTTGGTTAGTTTTAAAAAAGAGAAGAAAGTTAATTTTAAGCTTTTTTTTCTTAATTACAATTTTAACAGCTATCATAAGTTTTATTATGACCCCCATATACAAAAGTGAAACTTCAGTAATTCCTGTATCTAACAATTCTTCATCTCTTGGGGATTTAGCAGGTTTAGCAGCTATGGCTGGCATATCAATAGGAGGTGAAGGTGGAGACAGTGCAAAGATAAAAGCTGTATTAAATAGTAGAACTATAAAGGAAAATGTAATTAAAAAGCTAAATCTAATTCCTATTTTACTAGATAAACCTCCTGAAGATAGAAATCCTATAAATGTAGCAATAGAAATATTAGGAAATATGGTATCAGTATCAGATGATAAAAAAACAGGTGTTATAAAAATATCCGTTGAATACAAAGACCCAAAGTTAGCAAAAAAAATAGCACAAGCTTATATTGACGAATTACAAAAAATTATGAATGAAAAGAAACTAACTGTAGCTAAATTTAATAGGATATTTTTAGAAAAGCAATTAAAAGAAGAAGAAGAAAGATTAAAAAAACTTCAACAACAATTAGCGGAATTTCAAAAGAAAACCAAAATTATAGCTCCCGAAAGTCAATTAGAAGGAGTTATGAGTTTATATTCAAATTTAATTTCTAAAAAGCTCCAGCTTTTAGTTGAACTTAGAACTTTAGAATCAGCTTTATCAAAAGATAATTCCAAAATTAAAATGTTAAAAGAACAAATACAATCTATAGACAACCAGATAAAAAATATAGAAGAAAAAACAAATATAGGAGCTTTACCTTCTTTAGCCAAAGTTCCTGAAAAACTAGTAGAATATACAAACATAAT
>DTZN01000199.1 GCA_012961365.1 Hydrogenothermaceae bacterium | reverse complement strand
TAAAGCAACACAATTACAGTTACAGGTCTCTGTGAATGATACGAGTTTATGGAATTTTTTCCAAGGAAATAAAACAATTCAAACCATTAAAATTAGTGTTGACCATAAACGACCAAATATTAATGTTTTGGCAAACTCATACAGTATCACCCAAGGAGGAAGTGCATTGGTCATTTTTCAGGCTAATGATGAAAACTTAGATGAACTTTATATTGAAGCTGTGGGTAAAAAGTTTAAGGCACAACCATATAAAAAGGAAGGTTATTATGCGGCACTGATCGCATGGCCATTTGATGAAATAGAGTTTAAAGCTAAAATTATTGCTACCGATAAAGCAAAAAATAGACGTGTAGTAGATATACCTTTTTATTTGAAGAATAGAAATTACAAGGTGTCATGGATTAAAGTTAGAGATAAGTTTTTAGACGGAAAAATTACAGACTTAATCTCTACGAATCCCGAATATGCATCTATTGATGACAAATTGGAAAAACTACGTGCTGTAAATGAAAGTATGCGCTTGGATAATGAAAAGAAAATATATAATCTAAGTAAAAAAGTATCAAATGAGATACTTGATAGCTGGAAAATAAAAAAGTTTTATCCTTTGAAAAATGGTGCAAAGGTGGCAAGTTTTGGAGATAAAAGACATTATTATTATGGTACTAAGGATAATGAAGTATCTCAGTCATACCATGTGGGATATGATTTGGCGAGTACTAAAATGGCAGCGATAAAAACATCTAATGCAGGTAAAGTTGTTTATGCTGATGAAAATGGTATTTATGGAAATATGCCAATGATCGATCATGGATTGGGACTTTATTCTCTGTATGGGCACTGCTCACAGCTTTTGGTGAAAGAAGGAGATGATGTAAGTGCAGGACAGACCATCGCAAAAACAGGTGTAACAGGTCTTGCACTTGGGGATCATTTGCATTTTGGGATTCTTGTGCAAGGTATTGAAGTTAGACCTGTAGAGTGGTTTGATGCGGGATGGATTAGAAAAAATATTGACAATATTTTTAAAGAAGCAGATAAAATTATCTTTTCTAAATAGACGTAACCAGTGTGTACACGAATAATTCACAATAAAGTTATATATTGATATAATAGAAAAATTCAGATATAATATTTAAAAATATAAGTATGATTAAGTCATTGTTGGAATTAAAAATAATTAGGAAAGGAGAGGTAATGCAGCAAAGAACGATTAAAAAATCTGTTGAAGTAGTTGGAATTGGGCTACATAAAGGTGAACCGATCAAGTTACGACTTGAACCACTTGATGCAAATGCAGGAATTGTATTTTATCGTGAAGATTTGGCGATGAGTATAGCTCTTTCTCCCTCTTCTGTTATTGATACGCGTATGGCAACAGTTATAGGTGATAAGGAAAAAGGATTTATTTCAACAATAGAACATTTTCTTGCTGCCGTATATGCATATGGTATAGATAATATGCGTGTGATTGTAGATTGTGAGGCTGGATTAGAACATTTCAGTAGGAAAACTATTGATAGTGCAGATTATATAATATTAAAAAATTTTAGTTTCTTTATAAAAAATCTTTTTTCTTTATACAATGCACTTTTTAGTTTTTTATTTTTGAAAAATTCTGGGTTTATTTTTTCTGCGAGGTTTTCTCTTGAGTTAACATCTTGGACCATCTTTGCAAAAATGGCTGTTTCAATATTATTTGGTTTAATTGTCATTTAAAAGTCCTTCTATTTCAAGAATAGATTATATATTAATTATGCTTTATAGACTCTTAAATAACAACTATTATTTTTCGTTTTCTATTTTTTTTCCGAAATAGTGCATGTCAAACCTTAGAATCTTTTGAATATCTTCAGATAACATTGCTTTTAATTTTTCTGTATCTACTTTTGATTCATATTTAATAACATTTATGTTTTCTTTTTCTGATTTCAATCGATACATTTTATAGTCACTTCTTGCATACTTTGATGTATATGCTGCACGTCGTCCAATAGATATTAAGTAGGCACTCTCATCTTTAGATAAATCATCATACTTTTTTCTTTTCAATAAATCATCTTCAACAGTGACTGCGTCTTTGTTTTCTGAAATAAACTTATAGTCCTTGTTAACAATGTGATTGATTTTATACAAAAAGTCAC
>DTZN01000198.1 GCA_012961365.1 Hydrogenothermaceae bacterium | reverse complement strand
TTAATTCCCTTATTATTTTATTTTGATTGGGGGCTGGACAACCGCCCCGATGCATAGATTATTCGTTGAGAACTTCTCCAACTCTTCCGACAAGTTCTTCTGAGGGTTTGAGGGTTTTCTTTCCGGGTTCCCACTTAGCAGGGCAAGCTTCTTCAGGGTGTCCTATGAGATATGCATTAGCTTCCATTTTTCTAAGAAGCTCTTGTGCATTTCTTCCTACATTGTAAAAGTTCACTTCAGAACCAACGAGTTTTCCTTCTGGAGAAATAATGAATGTTCCTCTTAATGCAAGTCCAGTATTGCAGTCATAAACTCCAAACATTTTTGAGATTTTTCCAGTTGGATCTGCACCCATTGGATATTTTACATTTTCTAAGAGTTTTTCATCTCTATGCCATGCAAGGTGAACAAATTTAGTGTCTGTAGATACAGATACAACTTCTGCACCTAATTCTTTTAATTTAGGATAAACCTCTGCAAGGTCTGCAAGTTCTGTAGGGCATACAAACGTAAAGTCTGCTGGATAGAAGAAAAGAATAGTCCACTTTCCTTCTTCTTTAGCTTTTTTTAATGAAAAAGTTCCAAATTTTCCACTTTCAGGTTCATAAGTTTCAATTTCAAATTCAGGAACTTCCTGACCTACTAAGATTACATCTGACATGGTCTTTACCTCCATTGTTATTTATTTTAACTAATGATAACAATTCCTAATAAAAATATGAAATGACTTTAGTCATATATGCTAATTTATTTTTATATCATTTATTATAAAATCTATAGTCGTTTTTCCATTCCAGCAAGAGCTTTTTGGAGTATAAACAATATCAACTATTTGACCAACGGAAAGTAGATTTATATAGTTTTTTGCTCCCCACCATAATGCTTGAAAAGTTTGTTTTGTTTCTTCTTCTTTTAGCCAAAATTTTACATGTTGATGCTCACTTCCTACTGTTATAAAATCCTGAATTCTTACTCTTCTTCCTATAAATTTTGGATATGGATTTCCTTCTCCGAAAGGTTCCAAAATAGACAATTTTTTAAAGTTCTCTTCATCCCAGTAAGACAAAGAAACTTCCATATCAATTTCTATTATAGGCTCTTCTTTCTCAAACCTTTCTATTTCTTCTTCTAAAATTCTTTTAAGTAAAGGAATATTTGAACTTTTTATAGTTAACCCTGCTGCCATAGAATGACCGCCAAATTTTTCAAATAGATAAGAATGTTTTTCAAGAATTTTATATATATTTATTTCTTTAGTACTTCTAACAGAGCCCACAGCATATCCATTTTGAATAGATAAAACAATTGCAGGAACTTTATACTTTTCAAGTAATCTTCCTGCAACAATTCCTATTACTCCAGAGTGCCAGTTTTCATTTGCTATTACTATTGAATTTGAAAACCCTCTTTGTTTTATTGAAATTTGGCTCTCTTTAAAAACTACTTCTGTTATTTTTTGTCTTTTTTTGTTTAAAAGCTCTAGTTCATATGCTAATTGTTTACTTTGTTTTTCATTTCTTGATATTAGAAGTTTTACTGCTTTCTTAGCATCATCTAGTCTACCGGCAGCATTTATCCTTGGTGCAATGTGAAAACTAATATCAAAACTATTTACCTTATTTAATGAAAGTGTTTCTAGTAATGCTTTTACCCCAAGTCTTTGTTTTTTATTTATTTCATCTATACCTTTTTTTACTAAAATTCTATTTAATAAAGACAATGGCACTACATCTGCAATAGTTCCAATAGATACTATATCTAAATAGGGTTTTAGTTTTATATCTAGGTTTAGCAATTTTCTTAGCATTATCATGATATAAAAGACTAAACCTACAGTAGAAAGATGGTGAAAGTTTAAACTTATGTCCTTGTGTAGTTTTGGGTTTAAAATGCTAATATTACTTGCATACCACTGTGGGTTTTTAGGTTCATGATGGTCTATTACAAATACTTCAAGCCCATGTTTAGTTGCAAAAGTTAGTTCATCGTGAGCATTTGTTCCACTATCTAAAACTATTAAGACATCTGCAATTTCGCTTATTTTTTTTATTGCTTTTTTATTCAGTCCATAACCTTCATTAAATCTACTAGGTATATAGTATTTTGTTTTTACACCAATGTCATACAAAAAATTTGCAAGTAATGCAGTACTTGTTATACCATCTGCATCGTAATCTCCATAGATGACTATTTTTTTTCCTTTTTTTATTCTATCTGCTAGTTTTCCTGCTATTTCTTCTAATTTTTTAAATTCTTCTGGAGAAGAAAGTTTTTCTAAGCTTGGATATATATATTCTTCTTCTAGTTTATTATCAAAAAGTTCTTTTCTATTGTAAATAAGCTGAGCTATGACTTTTCCGTATTTTTCTATAAGATATTCAGGGGCTTTATTTTTTTTCTCTATTAAAAGCCACCTTTGTCCAGATATACCTTTTTCCATCTTTATCCTTAATATTGTTAGAAACAAGATTATAACATATTATATTAAGTATATAATTTTCATACTAGTGGGAATTTAAAATGGGAAAAGTTATAAAATTTCAATCAAAATCTAAACAAGATAGTTCCAATATTACTGATAAATCAATTAATAATACAAATGTAAAACAATTTGGATTATCAGATTTTGAAATGTCTTTGAGAAAAGCCTTAGAAGATTATATTCTTTCAACATTTGCAGTAAAAAATATATTGGGAATGGATATAGTTTTTAAAGAGCATAAATCAAATATAGGGATACTTGGTGTAGTTGCTTATGAGCATAAAAGAAAAGCTGGAACATACGTTGCTAATTTTATATCAGAAGCTGTTAATGAAAAAGGTAATGTGAGGGTTATAGAAGTTGCGTTTGAAGCTGGAGAACCAGACTTGTATAGGTCTATATATAACACTTTAAAGGCAAAGAAAATTTTGCCAGAATTTTAATTTCATATTATAAACTTTAACTTTATGTTATAAATTAACTGTCAAAAGTTTTGAGAGAGGATAAAGATGAGTTTTGAACCACTTAGAATAGGAAAATATGAAATAGAGTATCCAATTATACAGGGGGGAATGGGAGTTGGAATATCGTGGGAAAATCTTGCTGGAACAGTTTCTAAGTATGGTGGTCTTGGAGTTGTATCTTCAGTAGGAACTGGTTATAGGTATCCAAACTATGTTCGTTTAAAAGATGGTCGCCCTGTTGGAAGTAAATATATTCATAATAAGGAGGCTTTAACTAAAATACTTCAAGATGCTAGGGATATAGCAGGTGGTGAAAAAGCAGTAATTGGAGTTAATATACTTTGTGCTATTACAGATTATGGTAGAGTTGTTAGAGATAGCATAGAAGCTGGTGCAAATATAATTATTTCAGGAGCAGGTCTTCCACTTAGACTTCCTGAATATGCAGAAGGTTCTGATGTTGCTCTTGTTCCTATTGTGTCTTCTGCAAGAGCTTTAAGGGTTATATGCAAACACTGGAAGAAAAAATATAACAGACTTCCAGATGCAGTTGTGGTAGAAGGACCTAAATCAGGAGGACATCAAGGAATTCCTTATGAAGATTGCTTTAAACCAGAGTTTCAACTTGAAAATCTTGTTCCTGAGGTTATAGAAGAAAGAGATAAATGGGGAGACTTTCCTGTGATAGCTGCAGGTGGAATATGGGACAAAAAAGATATTGAGTATTATTTATCTCTTGGTGCTGCTGGAGTTCAAATGGGAACTAGATTTGTTGGAACATTTGAATGTGATGCTTCCGACGAATTTAAAAAAGTTATCATAAATGCAAAAAAAGAAGATATTAAACTTTTAAAATCTCCTGTTGGTTATCCTGCTAGAGGAGTTATTACAAAACTTTTAAAAGATATAGAGATTGGACAAGCTCCTGAAGTTAAATGCACATCAAATTGTGTTGTTCCTTGCAATCACGGAGAAGAAGCAAAAAAGGTAGGCTATTGTATAGCAGATAGACTTGGAGATGCTTATTTAGGAAGGTATGAAACAGGTTTATTTTTTAGTGGTTCTAATGGTTATAGAATAAAAAGATTAGTTAGTGTTAAGGATTTAATGAGAGAACTTGTTGAAGGTATACCATCTGGACAGGATATCCCTGAAAATGAGGAAATTCCTAGCAAGATTTAAAGAAAATTTAAAAAAATTTTGGGATTTTTTGTTATTAGAAGTTGAAGTTTTTCTTTTTTGGAGTTCTTTGGTTTTAAACTTAATTTAATAATAACTTTAATTGATACAGTTTCTGTAACTTTGCTTTCTTTAGTTTTATTTGGGGCTCTATCGGTAAATAAAGTATTAAAATTAAAATTGAAATATAAAAAGTGTAATTTATAATAATATTATTTGCAAAAATTTAGAGGTGAAGTAAATGTCTTTTCAATTTACAGAGGAACAAATAAAAAGGTATAGCAGACATATAATTTTGCCAGAAGTTGGTGGAAAAGGACAGCAAAAACTTTTAGAGTCTAAAGTTTTAGTTATAGGTGCTGGTGGTTTAGGTTCTCCATCTTTATATTATTTAGCTGCTGCTGGTGTTGGAACCATTGGAAT